>JACQRR010000153.1 GCA_016206365.1 Candidatus Roizmanbacteria bacterium
GTCTTTATTATTAGAAAAGCTTATAAAATCAATCCACTTCAATTTACTCACTCACGCAGAGATCATCGTGTCTTCTATATTTTTCTGGTCCTTTTTATTCTTACACTTTTAGCCTCTTTATTTGTGCGAGGTTATAGTCCTCCATTGTTTTAATAATTACAGATCTATAAGGATTATAACCGAAATCTCCTCTTTGTCATCATGACGATGAGATCAGCAGCGGCTTCGATTCCGAGGCGGGGGCCTGTGCGGATGACCAGATCATAATGGTGGGCTTTTCTAATGTCGTGATCGTAGACAGCCCTTTCAAACTCGTACCTTTTTCTATCGGACTCTTCGATCCGATTGATTGCCTGATTTTTTGCTATTTTTTCAAACTCCATCAGCCATTTAATCCGTTGCTCCATCTCACAGATCGTTCTGATGGTAAGCGCCTGAGGAAAAAGGTAGTTAGCGCCTCTACCTACAATTATTACGAAGCCTCTGTGGCCCACCGTGGAAAGAATTTTGACAAGGTGTTTGTAGTAGGTTGATAAAGTCAGATACTTTTTGCCAAAAAAATCTCCAATTACTTCTTCGATTAAGGGAATTCTGTTTTCATCAATTTCTTTGACTAGTCTTTTTTCAAGGTGGACCTCTTTAGCTAGTTCATCGATGACTTCTTTGTGAAATACCTTCCATGGCCGTCCTAATTTTTTTGCCACTAGATAGGCTATCGGACGACCCCCGGATCCTTTCTCCCGCGAAATTGTAATCAGCGGTAACTCTTCCTGGGTTGGAACAGATCTCTTCTTTCCAGTCAAAAAGCCCAAAGAAATATTTTTATTGATCAGCTCAAATAGCCTTCTCATGGATTGAATTTATTGTTTCAAAGTTTTACTTGATACCGTGTTTCTCGTTTTGAAGATCTTCCCCTCCAAACTCTTCGGGCTCTTTGAAAAACTCGAAACAGGTATCTTCTTATTGACTTTGAAATAGATTCTACCCCTATTTTACTTCTGCCAGAAGAAAAATCAAGCGATTTACTACATGTTAACCGTTCCTCTTTAGTTCGTCTTTGAGGAGCATGATGGTTTCTTTTTTTAATATTTTTTTTATTTTTTTGAATTTATCACGGGGCAATAGATAATTCAGATCTTCGTTGATTATCCTGTCGCTGGCTTTTTGCTCGATAAAATCAATGAGCTCTTTTAGATAAGATTTCATATCTTTGCCCGTTCTTTCTTTTATGATTTTTCCGTTATAGCGGTATCCCCGCAGAAAAAAGTGATGGATATCGTAGAGATCGCGTCCGGCAATAGATTTGGTTTTTTTATAGCGATCAGTCAATGCCACTAATTTGTTGGCAAACATTGTCTCTATAGTTTGGCAATTTGCGTATCGGTCGATTTCCTTAAGATAAAAAGGCCTGTAGTCATTGTTTTTAAATTGCCGGTCGATTAAACTCAATTTGAGAGAGTTTCGTAGGCCCGGCTCAGACTGATATTTGAGGATATAATATAAAGTTTTACTGCTTTTTTTATCGACCTCAAGATCCAGTTTCTCAAAAATACGGCGCAGTTCTTTGTCCAATCCAGTTTTTAGTACGCCTTTTTTTAAGTCGAAATCAAGATCGATTGAAAACCGATCGAGAAAACCAAGCATCGAAGCGCAGGTCCCGCCTTTAAAATAAGTTGACCTTAAGACTAGATCAGAGTCTAGGAGGCTGGTTAAAAGCCGATAGAGCTGGATTTTATGAAAAACGTCTTCCCTTTTGGGTAATATCATACGTAACCAACCCCCTTTTGAACGGCTTTGACTTTTTCCCAATTGATAATCCTTCGGTTGTCAAAATGATAGTGACGGTTGAAATAAAGCATATCAGCCACTGCGCGCTCCAAACCGGCAATAAAGTATCCGTTTTTCTCTACCACATCTTCTAGATTATAGAGAAATTCGTCCATCATTTTTCTCACCAAAAAATCCCTCGTTCCTAAAGAAAACTTTTTTGAAAGGTTAGAAAGGGCCGTGATATAGTTGCCTTTTTGAAATATCGCACCGGTTGCAAATAATACCGTCTCGCAGCTTATATAGCAATAACGGTGAAGGTAACTGCCTATAAATCTATAGGGATGTATCAAGTCAGGTTCAACAGTAGCATAAAATCCTTTATGGATGGGAATGAGTATTCTCTTTTTAACATATCTTTTAATGGCTGTGTAAAGAGTATTTTTATTCTTTATCTCCCAGAGAAGACTTAAATCGTTGGTGTGAAATAATCGATTTTCCTCCTTGAGTAGTTTATCTATCCTGTACATATATGTACAGGATAATATATCGATAGCAGATTGTCAAGCGGTTGTTGATAATAGAAGAACACAAAGTCGAAAAATCAAGCGATCTGCTATTGTTGAATTCTTACACTCCAATGAATCGATTCATTGGAGTTGAGAGTAGTTAAACGCCTCGGCGAGTAGTACGCCTTGGTCTTGGAATTAGTGCTTTTAGTAAATGAGCGATATTAATAACTTGAGCTATAAGCGATCTATGATTCTGAATGTCAAAAGATTCTCTAGCTCCAGTTAAATATAAATGAGCTTGTTCACCGGTTCCCGTGTAAGGTGGTATCTCTGGAGGTTCTATTTCTTTCAGTCCGGGGTGGTCAATATAATATTGAACACCTTTAATATCCCTATCTGGTAGTCTAGTTAATGGTTCTGTCATCTCACGTTGTTTTTTTCTTTTTTAGGTAATAAATTAAAAGCAGCGCAGGTATCCAAATGATCGAGTAAACCGATAGCCAGATTAGTGCTGTACCTAATTTTCGTAGGTTACCTAAAAGAGATCTTGTGGCTTGTTTGAAGATAACCGCCGGCCTCCAGGTTTCGGATGGGCTGTAGGGGAGGGCAAGTTCATCGGTTGAAAGGTAAATGGTCAGTTTAGCCATCTGGGCGTTTTTTTCAAGATAGTTTTGCTGGCCTTTGACCGAATCGATCTCCGCTTGAAGATTGATAATTTCCCGTTGAATCTGAAGAATATCTTGAATTTGGGTCGCTTTATCAAAGATTTCTTCAAACTTGGCTTTGGTTTTTTCTAAAGTATCTAGGCGAGCTTGGTTGTCTACGTATTCGTCGGTCACATCCTGACCGGAAAGGTTTTCTGATATCACTTTTACCGCCAAACCCCGATAAGCTTCAAGCGCTGCTTGAAGTTTGTTAGCAGGGACTCTAACGACTACGGTTGCGGTTGGAGCATCTTGTGGGTTGTTCAGATTGCTATTCACCATATATCCGCCTAGCGTTTCTGCAGTCTGAATGATTTGTTTTTGACTCTCAACAACGCTTTTTACCAAAAGTGAAAGATATGATTCGCTTATCACCATCCGGTTGGTGACGTCTGTGGTTGGAGCAGCTTCCTGAGGTGGAGAAATAATTTTCCCCAATGATCTAACGCCAGAAAATGTACCGTCTTGTAAATTTGAAGGCTTTGCACCGATTTCTGGAGAATATCCATAGCCGCCGTAGCCATTACCATTATAAGAAGGAATTCGAGACAAATTCGTAACAAGAAAACTCTTAAAGATGAAATATCCAACAATAAGAAGAAGAACAAAAGTAAGTTTATTATTTTTAATCCAGCCAATAATTTTACCCATAAATTTAAGTTAATACTTATGTATACAAATGTCAAGCTTTAAATGATATTATTATTAAATGCCAGCTTCAGTTGATAGATACGGAGAGTTTTGGAATTATTTATCCCAACCACAAAAAGATCTAATCTTGGAGGGTCAATATGTGATGAATGACGTGATTAAACAAAACGCCTATCACTTCAAAGACTACTCATTTTTAGTCTTTCCTTTTGCCAAAGCCTATGAAGGTTTTCTTAAGCAAATTTTTAAAGATGTAAAGTTTATATCCCATTTGGACTATATATCAGATCACTTACGATTAGGTAAACTAATGTCGCCAAATCTTATAACTAAGCTCGGTGAAAGATCTCTTTATAAAAAGATGGAAGAGAGAGTCACCCGCGATTTTGCTGAAAGGGTTTGGCAGTCTTGGAAGCTTGGGAGGAATCAGATTTTTCATTATTTCCCCCATAATACCAAAGCTATAGGCATTGATGAGGCGGATAAAATTATTGGCCAAATCATTGATACGATGGAAGAAGCATATATTAAATTAAAAACAGACGATAAAGGGTAGAAGATGGAAGATAGATGAAGAAGATAGAATGTAGAAGATAGAAAAAATTCTCAATCCTCAATCTTCTAGCTTCAAAAATCTATCATCTATCATCAATCATCTATCGTCAAAAGACATTTATGAAAGGCTTAAATTCCAAAGAAGCAGAACGACTTCTAAATCAGTACGGATTCAATGAAATAAAGGAGCAAAAGAAAAAGCTAATCATCATAAAATTTATTGAACAGTTTAACAACTTCTTAATAATTCTTCTTATCTTGGCTGCTGTTCTTTCTGTTTTTATCGGTGAAGAAGTCGACGCCATACTTATTCTTAGTATTGTATTTTTAAATGCTCTTTTTGGCCTTTACCAGGAAAGTAAAGCTGAACAGGCAATCAGTCTGCTTAGAAAAATGACAATCACAAAAGTTCGCGTAATTCGAGACGGAAAAGAGCAAGAGATAGATAGTCGTCATTTGGTGCCAGGCGACATTTTTTTTATCGAGGAAGGCCTCAAGATATCAGCCGACGCGAAAGTTTTGGAGGAAAGAAATCTAGAAGTAAATGAAGCGTCGCTAACCGGTGAGTCGCTGCCAGTGATTAAAAAAACAAAAAATGCCATTTTCATGGGAACCATTGTGGCAAAAGGAAGAGGATATGCGGAAGTTATTGCAACCGGTATGAAAACAAAGTTTGGACAGATAGCCCGAAACATTGAGACAATAAAGGAAATAAAAACTCCCCTGCAAAAAAAACTTGAGGGGCTGACAAAAATAATTGGGATAGCCGGAATTCTTCTCTCAGTGCTTGTTTTCATTTTAAGCCTCTTGCAAGGGACAGGTAATTTTCCCGCATTCCTTCTAGCCGTCTCGTTGGCAGTTGCCGTTGTTCCGGAGGGCCTACCTGCAGTTATGACTATCACTATGGCAATTGGCGTCAAAGAAATGGCTAAGAGAAAAGCTATAATACGAAAGCTTTCAGCAATTGAGGCTTTGGGAAGTGTTACTTTAATTGCGACCGATAAGACAGGAACACTAACAACAAATAAGATGGAGGTTAAAGATATATTTGTTGACAACTTCCAATTTCCAATTTCCCTGCCTCGCCGGCAGGCAGGCAATTTCCAAATGGTTCGACAAGCTCACCATCCCGAGCAAAGTCGAGGGACAAATTTCAAATCTCAAATAACCAATTTCAGAAAAAACGCTTCACATCTATTGCTTTTAAACGGTATTCTTTGCTCAACAGCTTCTTTAGTTTTTGTTCATGATCATGGAGGATTTGACGTGCTTGGTGATCCTACCGAAGGAGCGCTTCTATATCTTGGTCAGAAAATGGGATTGATGCCAGAAGAAATCAGAAAGCAATGGAGAATTATTGATGAGGCACCTTTTGATAGCGTAACGAAAAGAATGAGCGTGTTAGTTCAAAAAAGTAATCAGTCATCAGTAGTCAGTAATCAGCAAAAAACCAAGAAACTAAAAACTGATAACCGACAACTGAAAACTGAATACTTGGTTTTTAGTAAGGGTGCGCCGGAGTCGATACTGGAAATATGCGATTCGATATTGATAGGGGAAAAACACGAGGAACTAACTCCGGCAAAAGTTAAAGCCATTGAGGAGACGATGGAGAAATGGGCGAAAAAAGGCTTGAGAGTACTGGCTTTTGCCTACGCAAAAAGTCAGATTGGTCAGTTGTCAGTATTCAGTAATCAGCAAAAAACCGAAAAACCGAACACTAAAAGCCGAAAACTTGTGTTTTTGGGCATGGTTGCTATCCATGATCCTCCCCGACCCGAAGTGATCGAGGCTTTGAGAAAAACAAGAGAAGCCGGTATCAAGGTAGTAATGATAACCGGTGATAACGAAGTGACGGCAGAGGCGATTGGAGTGTCCACAGGCTTAATTAAAGAAGGAGACGAAATTATGACAGGAAAATTACTTGATGAGTATTCTGATGAGGATTTAATTAAAAAATTATCGAGAGTCAAAGTATTTGCTCGGACGACGCCTCTCCATAAATCAAGAATTGTCAAACTTTATCAAGAAATGGGCGAAGTGGTTGCGGTCACAGGCGACGGCGTAAATGACGCAGTGGCTTTAAAGCAGGCGGATGTTGGGATTGCGATGGGGCTTATTGGGACAGACGTTGCACGAGAAACGGCCGATATGGTAATTACCGATGATAATTTTGCCACAATTGTCAATGCGGTTGAGGAGGGGCGTAATATCATTAAGAATTTAAAAAACTCCATAAAATATCTTCTCTCATGCAATATGTCTGAGGCGTTATCTTTGCTTACTGCCCTTCTTTTGGGTATCCCGAATCTTTTTTTTGCCATCCAACTTTTATACATTAATTTGGTGACGGATGGAGTCCCGGCTTTGGCTCTGGCTTTTTCTCCGCGAGAGGAGCATATCATGAGGCAGCCTCCGCTTAAAGATCTGGAACTCCTGCCGTCCTTTGGCAGAAGATATATTTTCACGGTCGGGATTTTGGCAACGGTGATAGTCGTTTCGTCTTATTTTCTCTTTTCGGACGGCGAGGAGTTTCGCCGGACCGCCGCTTTTTCGGTACTGGCCTTAATTCAATCGTTTATCTTGATCGATCTTTGGCTGTCGCATCAATCAATAAGAAAGCATTATAGAAGATTAATCTCGCCAATATTTTTGCTGGCTTTTTCTATACCGTTTGTAGGCCAATATCTTTTGTTAAAAATTCCATCGCTGGCATTTGCTTTTAAGATAGAAACAGTCTCAACGGCAAATTATTTGGTTTTTATTTTCCTCGCCTCGCTAATTTTATTTGGCGTTAAGGCCGTCAAGATATTGTTGAGAAGGTGAAATAGACATCTAAGATATTCTTGCGATCGCAAGTATTTTGAGAGAGTTAAATGACTGATGAAATTTGCAGAAAGTATATTGATTTTACACAATGCGGCCGCATTCTGTTTTGGCAATATAAATACACCTGACAGGTGTAGTGGTAGGTGAAGTGGATTGTTATATTAAAATCGTTACAATTTTTCCTAGCAATAGAAAAGAAATTAATTCGAGGATAAATCGAGGGAGGTGGATATATGAAAAAACCAATAATTAATTACGACCCAGAAAGTGACAAATTTATATTGTTGTCAAAAAGGGGTATGAAGAGACACATAGAGAGGTAGCGTTGATATATTTATTGAGTTGGATAAAATAGGCGATCTTATAGGAATAGAAATTCTTAATGCTTCAAAAAATCTGGGAAATTTTTTTTCTTCTGGTAAACTTCAAGTCGTAAAAACTTCTTAAAAGCGCCAAAAAGATCAAATTTACAAATTTCCTGCATAGACGCCCATCGAGTGTACTGAACCAGCAGCTGTTGTTGAGGTAAGAATGTCGAAGCGTACAAGTTGGCAGAGTTGTTTTAGATCTGAATAGTCGAGCATATCTAAAGTTTATCACAGAGAATTTATTGATGTTTATTGATTTAAAATATAGTAATCTAAAAGTATGGATGGAGAACCGCAACCAACTCGAAAAA
>JACQRR010000155.1 GCA_016206365.1 Candidatus Roizmanbacteria bacterium
CCACTCTGCTTTGATTTTGCAACTTTTTGGTATATACCTACCGTAGCTTTCAAATGAGAGTTTGTATCGACTTTACCGTTAAAACTACTCTCAAAAATCAAAGCTCCGTTTGGTATACACCCTTGCAATTTGAAAGCAAAGGGGTATATCGCAGATGCAATAGATTCTAACCTACAAAAGTAATATTTTAGATTATTCCAAAAGTAAAAATTACACCTCTGAGGTGCTATTGACGTTGTTAAGACAATTGAATTATGTTAAGGAGAAATGAAGTTCAGATTTAATTTCAGCATCATTTTTCAATTAGGTAGGACTAGAATTTGTTGTTAGACTTGGAGACTTGAGAAGAAAAAGTCACATTTGAGGATTTGATTTTCATTAGACTTTTGAGTCTTAAAGAGTGAGAACTCTTAACCTTAGAAAGTATTTATTCAAAAGCCTTTGGGTAGAATTCCAAGAGACATTATCTAATGGTCCCTTTATCATTAAGCATGCATTCTTGTTTGTCAAATATCTCCTCGCTACATTCTGAATATCATTTACAGACACCTTGTTGATCTCACTAAATACTTCATCGATCGTCATTATTTTCTTTTCAGTTGCTTCTTGCACGACATAAGAATAGGCAATAGCATCGGGAGTTTCCTGTGAAAAGACTAGAGCAGCTTTATTTTTCTGTTTTACTTCCTCCAGCTCTTTCAGCGAAATTCTCTCTTCTATTAAGTTACTCAATTCAGCGAGTATTGCCCTTAGCGCCTCGTCGATATGTTCTGAAGAGAAGCCACCAGATATATAAAACAGTCCCGTATCAGAAAAGAATAAATTCCCAGCTCCTACAGCATAAGCAATTGCCAGTTCATATACAAGCTTGTGGAACAGTCTTGAGTTTATACCGCTACAAATCACGTCAGAAAGGAGTTTCATTGGAAATCGATCCTTGTGTTTATATGAGATGCCTGTAACAAATCCTAAGATTAACTGGTTTTGTAGTCTGTCTGATTTAATTAATTTTATGCATGTTTTTTTCGGTCTAAAGAATGACTTATTAAAATAAGGTCGGGTAATTTTACTATGAATTTTTCCAAAATACTTCATGGCGTAATTTTTGATTTGGGTAATTTGCAGATTTCCAATAACTGCAATTACCATATTCGATGGAACGTATAAATTATCCCTGTAAGTTTTTAATTTCTCCCTAGTAATAGTTTTAATAGTTGAAGTGTCTCCCAGTGTAGAGCGACCAAGCGGATGATCTTTGCCAAAGACACACTCCATCCAAGATTCCCAGATATCAACCTCGGGGTTATCTTTGGAGAGCTTGAGTTCTTGCAGCACTATTCTCTTTTCTTTTTCAACTGCCTCTTTTTGTAATGTTGAGTTAAACAGAATCTCAGCTAAATAGTCAAATGCTTCTCTAGCGTATTTTTTAGGAACTTTTGCCGAGTACAAAACATAGTCTTTCTCCGTGAAAGCGCTTCTTATTCCACCAATTTTTTCTATATATTCTGCAACTTCTTTTGATGAAGTAAGCTTTTTTGTTCCTTCAAAAAGCATGTGCTCTAAAAAATGTGCAAGCCCAGATGCCTGCTTTGTCTCATATCTTGGGCCAGCATGAACAACAATATAAACTGAAACAGATTGAACCCAAGGTATAAATTTTGCAACGAGCGTCAATCCATTGGGAAGATTTATTTTTGTGTATGGTTTTTTATTCATATCTTGCCGACGGCAATTATATAAAGAGCAAATTCTTTTTGGAGTTGAATGTCGAGTAGCCCGTTTACTTCATTACCGATAAATCCTCCTATAGGGCAAGCTCCAAGACCCAATTCCGTAATCAAAAGACATATATTTTGGCCAAGGTGACCTGCTTCAATCAAAACAAACCTATAACCTCTGTCTCGATATTTTATCCTAGTTCTATCCAAAAGACCACTGATGATAAACGCAACAGCTGTATTTCTTATCCATTTTTCACCACCAGTAGCTTTATATAGCCAATCACTTAAATCTTTTTTTAGCAGCAGTTCTAAGGAGTTTTCCTTTACATTGTAATGGTAAAGGCCTTTATCAAATTCTCTACAGTTAAGTACCATTGGATAAATCTCAAGGGGACATCTTGCACCAGCAGAGGGGTAAGGTCTTCGGCTTTCGTTAAAGTCTTTCCCGGAGAATATTAATCCAGCTGATGAATATAACAAGTAGGAAAGTTCTTCTTTTGAAATGGGTTTATTAGTAAATTGCCTAATACCTCGTCTTTTGTAGGGAGGTCAGCACATGGTATACAGTTTTCAGATAG
>JACQRR010000154.1 GCA_016206365.1 Candidatus Roizmanbacteria bacterium
CGTGCAAGCTTTAAAATTACTTGGTGTCAACAATGTTGCTTCAATTAGCGCCGCAGGAAGAATAGCGCAAGATATACTACCAGGACATTTAGTAAATATTGACGACTTGGCTTTCATGAGTTTAGGGTCGCTTGAAATAAGTATTTCAGAGGAAGAATCATTATTGTTGCACGCTCCGTTGACAGCTCCTTACAGCAACGGATTAAGACAAAAATTAAACGAGGCTTGGGTTCCATCAAAAGAACAAATTACAACATTATATGGACAATACCCACAACTTCAATTAGCAATTGGATTTCATCCTGATGGTACATATTTTAATAGTGATCCTCCCTGGTTTAATACAGCCGCTCAAGAAGATATGATTCGAGGAAGTTTTACTAATGTGTCATTAATCGGTCAAACTCTGCTTCCAGAAGCTGCATTATTGAGAGAGATGGGAATAGCGCAATTGGCGATTGGCATGTGTACAGACCATTCAAATTATCCAGGAGCGGTACGGTCAGTAACTCATGCAGGAGAAGGTGGAGTGATGGATATTGCGGCGATAACTTCTGGAGCCGCCTTGATATTATTAGACAATGCTTTGAAATTAGTTCCAGATGATTTTTATGATCCTTTTGCCCATGAAATGATCAAGAATTCTGTTCATCCTAATCAAGTAAATTGGCGAAATCTACGTTGGCGTAGGCCACGACTTGCAGTAATTATTGATCAAGCATTACCTCCTGACCAAAGACAACCATATAGTTTAATAGATCGTCTTCGTTATATTCCTGTGAGATAAATTTAAATATTCAAGAAGAAGCTTAGATCTTAACTTATTAACAAAATTTAGAGTAACACACTAGATTTTTAGGATAACTTCTTTCATTCCAGAGACTCAATCACAAGAGCTTACCACGTGTTATGATGAATTTTTTTGGATTTTAAGACTTTGTTTAAAGCTGTTTCGTCTGGATAGCCAACAGCTAGCATTCCAAGAACAATATGCTGACTTGGTATATTTAGGATTGTCTTAACTTCTTTCTCTACATCGGGCATGCTGTCATCCCTTACAAAAAGCCAGCATGCGCCTAATCCCAAAGCATGACTGGCAAGCAATATATTTTCTCCACAACAGGCAAGAGAGGCAATCAATCCGCCTGTATCGCCATAATATTCTTTTTGATCACCAGCTATGACAATCATAAGAGGCGGCGGCTTTACTTTTTCATATTTTTCTTTTCCAAGCTTATCGACATACTTTGCTGAGTTAATAAAGTAAGGTGGCTTTTTCAATTGCCTTCGGTCTGACAGAAGTTTTTCAATTATTTTTTTATCTTCAATGACAATAATCTCCCAAGGTTGTGCGCCATAGGCTGAAGGAGCGCTTAGTCCACAATCTATTATTGTTTTTAATAAATCTTTAGGAACTTTTTTATTTTTCCATTTTCTTATACTTCGTCGGCTTTTTATTTCATTGATTAACGCTTTATTTTTCATGAAAGTAGTCTAACACATTATAAAAAAGTCGGGTTATTAATACTATAAATTTCTTATTTATCCCACACTCTAGAGGTGAATCTACTTTAACTAAGAATTTTAAAATTTAATAAGTCTAATGTATTTTCTATTTCATTTCTATTGATATAATTGCTTTATGCAACTGAAAATTCTTTCCTGGAATATATGGTTTCATGGAAATCTGGAAAAAGTAAACGAATTTTTAGAAAAGTCTAATGCTGATATTTTGGGTTTACAGGAAGTTATGATGGTTGATGAAAAGATCCGGTTATCAAATTCTTTTATAAATGAATCAGGTTATAAATACGTTTATGCTCCAGCTTTTGAATACCCAATTAATGGCGTTCCAACTAATATTGGAAATGCTGTTTTTAGCAAATATGCTATTACTTTTCAAAAAATTCATAATCTGTCAGAAGAGGAAAATCGAGTTGCAGTACAAGCGGATGTGCAAGTTGGTGATAAAATTCTTCATATATTTAATACGCACCTTTTTCATACCCATCAGCAACCCTCAGAATTGCAGGACACACAAGCGACTAATTTGGTTAAAGTTTTGACTACCGAAAATACAATTTTGCTGGGTGATTTTAACGCTTTATCCCAAAGCAACGCTATAAAAATAATCAATAGTGTCTTAAAAAATACTGATGTCAATTCCCTGCCAACCTGGAGTGTTTATCCGGAAGGATGCAAGACATGTCTTCCGAAAGGAATAATATATAAACTGGATAGTATTTTTACTAGTCAAGATTTAAAAAGTTCTTCTTTTAATGTAGAACATTCAAAAG
>JACQRR010000161.1 GCA_016206365.1 Candidatus Roizmanbacteria bacterium
GACTTCGATCCAATTGACGGTTTACCGCCAAACTTAACCAAAGATTTTTCTCAATACATGGGATACTCGCTAAGAATGGCTCCTTCTCCTGATAAAAAATATAAAAGTTTTGCCGATTATTTTGCCGAAGACTTTAAACACGTTCTTGAGTCGCTTGGTTTAAAAGCAAAATATCTTTCTTCTTGGGATATGCATCGTGAAGGAAAATTTAACGAAGTCATAAAAATTGCACTCGATAAAAAAGACAAAATATTAGAAATTTACAGAAAAGTAGCCGGTTATCAAAAAAAAGCCGCTGACTGGTATCCTCTACAGGTCATTTGTCCAAAGTGCAACAGATTGGGAACGACAAAAGTAACTGCATGGAACGGTAAAGTTGTCACTTTTACTTGTGAACCAAATTTAGTTACCTGGGCAAAAGGATGCGGTCACTCCGGAACTATCTCGCCTTTCGATGGCAACGGCAAACTACCTTGGAAAGTCGATTGGCCAGCTCATTGGAAAGTTTTGGGAGTAACTTTTGAGGGAGCAGGGAAAGATCATGCCAGTCGCGGTGGCTCCTATGATATTGCGTTTGAACTGTGCAAGCAAGTTTTTAACTATCCTAAACCTTTTTATTTTCCCTATGAATTTTTCTTGTTTGGCGGGAAAAAAATGTCCTCCTCAAAAGGCATCGGCCTAAAAGCAAGAGATTTAACAGGTCTATTACCACCAGATTTAGCCAGATTCTTGATCATCAGATTGTCTCCGGAAAAAACGCTTGAATTTAATCCCAATGGCGATGCTATTCCCAATTTGTTCGACGATTACGATAGATGCTCGAATGCTTACTTTTTAAAGCTGGAGAATAAAGTCCCGGAAATGAAGCATTTTTTAAATAATTCAAAAATGCGGAACCCTGAACCGTCCGCCGATAGGCGGTCTGGTTCACGGGAAAAAGTTGGAGAAGTTATTCTCGACTTCGCTCGAATAATAGAACTCTCCGAAGTTAAACCACTGCCCAAAAAAAGACTTTATCTTCCCAGATTTAGAACAATTGCTAATTTGCTAAAAGCTAAAAATAACAATTTACCTACATTTTTCGAAAAGCAAAAGAAAGCAAAACTGAATTCAGAAGAAAAAGCAATTTTAGAAGAAAGAATAAAATACGCAAAACTCTATCTTGAAAAATATGATGAAGAAAAAGAATCAACCTTGCACCAGAATAAATACGCTTCAGGACAAGCAATTAACAATCAACAATTTACAATAAAGCAAAAAAAGTATTTAACTATATTAAGCGATCGCCTGATGCAATTAAACAATCCGACACGGGCTACGATTCAAAAAGTCATATTCGATTCAATCAAGCAAAGCGATCTTGATCCTAAATCTGCCTTTCAAGCATTTTATTTAGTTTTAACCGGCAAACCCTTCGGCCCAAAGGCTGCTGATTTGATTTTAGAAATCGGAGTTGAAAAAGTAGTAAAAAAGCTAAAAGAAGTGCTATAATTTTAGCATGCCAAACCACCCACCAAAAAGTTTGCAGGCATATCTATGGTCTGTAGATACGAATGACCTCAACCTTCAACAAGATAAAAGTTATATCATCCATCAGTTATTCGCTTATGGGGGAATTCCGCAGTGGCAATGGCTTTTTAAAATCTATACATTTAAAACTTTACAAGATGTTTTTATTAATAATCCAGCCAAATTTTATCGTCCTGACGCGTTCAATTTCGTTAAAAACATTCTCTTATTGCTAAAAGCTAAAAAATTGAATGAAGAAAACTATGTTAATAATATTCCGGTAAGGACTACTAGATCAAAATCAGATCTAATTTTTCAAAAGCTTGATGACATAAAGAAATCAATAGAACGAGACCGAGTAAAAAACTACACCAAAAAAATCATCTCTAAATAATATTACCTCTACCCTAAAACAGCGGATTGATTTTGCTGTTGAATTAACAAAATTTCACCTGTCAGATGTATGTTGTCTGAACAGCATCTTGATTGGAAATCATTTTAAGTACTGACCTGGGTATAATTCCGAGTGCAAGTTGATGTAATATTAACTCTAACTCGTCGTCATTTTCTCTAACCAATATGGGTGATAATAAATGTCTTGCATTAATTATTTTTCCAGCTATTTCAGTTCCATTTTTACTAGCAATCACCAAATCAGGTTCCTCATCTAATCTTGTTGCCTCCAAATGAACATATTCACTTGTTCTTACAAAACTGTGCCTCATTGCTAATGCTACACCAAAACCTCCAGCGTAATCTGGGTGCTCTTTAATAATTCTATATAGTCGATCAAAATCTTTAGGATCCCAAACACCCACTCTTAATCTTAAGGAATATATCCTAAGTAAATCCGTGGTTGACTTTGCCACTGCTATCCCTGTACTTGAAACATATTCTGCTCCAATCGCTCTTCGATAGATAGTCATCAATTCATCAATTTCTTGGGGATGGCCGTGATGTTTATTGGTTACAACAGTACCTTCATAACCTTTTACGCCAACTAAATCGTTTGTCGAGTCAAAAGTCGCTCTTTCCGTTATCAATCCACTTTGTCTATGGTTCCTTCGTAGAAAACTTTGTAAGGGTATTATTTTCTTAACTGCGGTTCTAGCTGCAAAAGGAGGATTTTCATTATCAACTATCACAACGGGATTTACTCCCTCGCCCTTATCTACTAAATCTATTTCTGTTGGAGTAACTGTAACCCATATTCCATTTCTCTCTAAGAAGGTTCTTTTTAAAGTACTTCCTGTTGCAACTGCAGTAAGCCCTGAAGGAAAAGGATACCACCCGTTCCCTGTTTCACTTATTAATTCTCCCATAACAAAAAAGCCCGCGCTTTGCGCGGGTTAAAATTTAAAAAAAAGAAACTTGTTCCTCCATGAAAAAGTATATAGACTTTTGAGAAAAAAATCAATTGATCAAAGTAGAACAATTATTCCCACTCCATCGTTGCTGGCGGCTTGGTAGTAATGTCATAGACGACGCGTGAGACTTCCGGTACTTCGTTAACAATCCGAGTCGAAATTTTTTGCAAAACTTCGAATGGAATTTTTGCCCAGTCGGCGGTCATTCTGTCTTTTGTCGTATAGGCTCTTATTGCCACAACTTCACCGTAAAATCTGCCATCTCCTTTTATCGCTGTGCTTTTAGTATTGGTAAGAATAGCAAAATATTGAAAAATCTGATTCTTTAAACCTGCCTTTTCTATTTCGTCCATCACAATTCGATCTGCTTGTTTTAACTTACGAAGTCTATTATCTGTAATTTTTCCTAAAATTCTGACTGCGAATCCGGGACCTGGGAACGGCTGCTGATAGAGGATTTCCTCTGGCAAACCTAGTTTTTTACCGATGTATCTGACCTGATCGGTGTAAAAATAGCGAATCGGCTCAATAAGTTTTAATTTCATTTTTTTTGGCAGACCGCCGACATTATGGTGTGATTTAATTAGTGCCGCATGTTTGGTGCTTTTGCTGTGAATGAAGTCGGCATAAGTTGTACCCTGTCCTAGAAAACCTACGTTTTTTTGCTTTTGTGCGACTTTTTCAAACAACCGGACATAAAGTAATCCTATCGTCTTTCTCTTTTTTTCCGGATCGATAATGTTTTTTATTTTATTAAGGAAAATATTTTTTACTTTTAATACTTTTGGTTTAATGGCAAAAAGTTTGGGAAAAATCTGGGTTACGTTTTTTAAAGCATTATCTCTCATCAATCCCGAATTGACATAAACAGGAATTAAATTTTTACCGATAGCCTTGGCAATTAATGTCGCCGCTACAAACGAATCGGTACCACCGGATAACGCCATTATTACCTTTTTGTTCCCAACTTTTACTTTGATATCATCGATTATGTCTTTAATATTGATTTCTCGACTTTCAGGATTTTCCTGACAGATATTGAGAAAGTTTTTAAGAATTTCCATTCCATAGTTGGTGTGCTGGACTTCGGGATGGAATTGGACTCCATAGATATTTCTTTTTTCATCACCGATAGATGCCGCTTTTATGTTTTCACTCGAAGCTATGTAACGAAAGCCTCTAGGTAATTTTATCACCTCATCTCCGTGGCTCATCCAGACATTAAATTTATCTGGGATATTAGCAAATAAGGCGGGCTTAGCCTCGCCGTAATGAGACGAAGTTCGACTTCGTTCTTTCAACTTCGTCGAAACGAAGGCGGGGCCATATTCTTTTATTTTTCCAGCAATTACTTATCCTCTTAGAACATAGGTTAAAAGTTGTTGACCATAACAGATTCCGAGAATAGGAATATTTAATCCGAATATTTTTTTATCAACGGTTGGGGAATTTTTACCGTAAACCGATGCCGGTCCGCCGGATAAAATAATTCCTTTTGGCTGAAGTTTTTTTATCTCTAAAATTGCATTTTCTGGATCGATAATCGCGCTTTTGACTCCCATTTCGCCTATCCTGCGGGATATAAGATGAGTCGTTTGTGAACCAAAATCGATAATTATGATCATTTAAAGTAAAAACCTTAAATAATTTTTCTTGCCTCAGTTTCCGGTAAGAGGTGTATTTGACCCGATCCATTATCCAATCCATTATCATAAGTAATTCCTGCTACACGCACTACTGAAAAGGTTGGAAAATAATAAGTCTCTTGATGAAGTCTTTCTAACTCACCTGTCCAACCTTGAAAAGCTTTATCAAATCCTACTGCAAGACCCGCTAATGTTACACCTTCTTGAGACATAATCCCTTTTGCGCAAGGAATCGCTGTTTTTCCTCTTGCACCTGTATCATCAATTTCTAATACCACACTACCTGGAGGAAAATAAGGGATAACAAAATAACAGGGTTGGCCAAGATTTTTGTAAGATTCACCGACCACAACTATACCATCTGCGTTTTTGGGTTCTTTAAAATATCTCTCAGCAAATAAAAGTTGTGAGCCTCCATTTGAATCACTTCTATTGCAATTTTCATAAACTTCCTCTGCGATTGGTACTCCAGAATCTTTTATCCCTAATACATGTGTTGGCCGAACTGGTCGAAATATGTCTGCAATAATTATTCCCATATCCTTAACTACCCGACCATTTCCTCTACCTCCGTTTGCTTTATTAAATTCTGGCCAAAAAATATAATTAGGTATAGTCTTATGTAATCCGGCTTGTTGCAGCATTTGTGAACGTAACCCTTGCCATAACCTAACTGATTCTGGACTCATTAAAGCTTCTATCCCTTTTTGTAACGTTGATATTCCTCGCTTATATTCTCCCATAATAAAAAAAATCGGCCGCATGGGCCGATAAAAAAATTTGAGTAAAAAAATTCGCAAGGATTTTATTCCTTACCATGTTTAATTTTGCCAAAGAAGAATAGTTTTGTCAATAAGATCAAAGTAGATCAAAAAACTTGAAATCTGTTTGACTTTTGCTGACTTATGCTGCATAATTAGTGTATGAAAAAAACAAATACCCCAAGTCTTCAAATTAAATTAGCACTTGACGCAGGATTAAAAAAGACTTGGCTTCAGCTTAAACAGGAGTACCAAGCTTTGGATAAAGCCAGCATTATAAGGCTTGCTCTTAATAATCTAGCCAAACAGTCTACAACAAAAGAATATAAAGAATATCTGGATAATTCTTTAGACGAGATATTGAAAGAAATTGAGTCAAGAGAAGTCGGAATGACCGAAGAAGAATTTTTTGCTTGGTGGAATAAAAATAAGCCCTTCACAAAATAATTCTCATGAAAGTAATTCTTGATACTTCTGTAGTTATTGCATTTCTTCTCTCTAAAAGTAAAAGTAATCTAACCCAAATCATAAAACTGGCAAAAGATAAAAAGTTTGCTCTATTAGTCTGCAAAGAAATATTTTCAGAATTACAAATTACATTACAGTCTGAAAAAATTAAAAAATTTTCTGGTTATAAGTCAAACATAATTGCAAGATTTATTGCCTGGTATAAATACAACGCTGTATTTATTTCTCAAGAAAAATTGGGCAAAATAAAACAGTCAAGAGATTTGAAGGATAATATTTATATCCATCTAGCAAATCAAATCAATGCCGACTATTTAATTTCTAATGATAAGGACTTATTAGTGTTAAAGAATATTGGTAAAACCAAAATCACTACACCTGAACAATTCATTAAGGACTTTAAATTCGATAAAAATTGATTTTATCCCAGAGTTTTTTTGCTTCACTTCTTGGGTCTTTAGCAAAAATTATTCCGCGTGAAGAGTTTATTATCATGCCTGCTTTTTTAGAATTCAATCCCGCTTTAATCGTTTTTTCAATGTCTCCACCTTGTATTCCAACTCCAGGAACCAAAATCGTCATATCGCCAACAATTTTTCTTATTTCTACTAATTCTTTTGGATAAGTCGCCCCAACAACCAACATGCAGTTGTTATTTTTATTCCATTTTGTAGCAACTTGAATTGCAATGTATTGGTAAAGTTTAATGTCATTCTGAGGCGAAGCCGAAGAATCTAGCGAAGCGTTTTTACGTCCCGACTTGGTCGGGACTGGATCCTTCACTTCGTTCAGGATGACAGAAAGGTCCTGAAATTCACCTGCACCAGGATTCGATGTCTTGCATAAAATAAAAAATCCTTTTTCCTTTAAATCTAAAAATGGTTCTAGTGATTCTTTTCCCAGATAAGGATGAAGAGTTATAGCATCGACTTTTAAATATTCAAACGCATACTTTATATAACCTTGATTACTCGATCCAATGTCTCCTCTTTTTGCGTCTAAAATAATTGGAATTTCAGGGTAATTTTTCTTGAGATGATCGCAAGTTAACTTTAATTCACGAATTCCATCAGCTCCTTCTGCTTCATAAAAAGCCGAATTAGGTTTGTAAGCGCAGACTAAATTGTGAGTCGTGTCGATAATGAATTTATTGAATTCAAATTGTGGATTTTTTTTACTTTTAAACTTCTCTGGAAGCTTATCCAAATCACTATCCAACCCAACACAAAGAAGTGAATTATTTTTCCTGACGATTTTATCTAATTTTTCCTGAAATTTCATGAATGCTTCGATTAATCGATTAATTAGAGCAAGTTCAAATCTCTTGTTAATTTTCTTTTGAAATATTCTCTCGTTCTATTAAGTTGTTCTGAAGAAATTTTTCCGGTTTCAAAAAGTCGAAGGAAAATATCACTTAAATTAATTAGAGCGTCACATTTGAATCCGTTATTTCTTATTTTTTGTAATTTGCCTTGTCCTCTGTCTATTAAAACAAACAAACCAATTATATTAAGACCGCTCCCTTCTAATCTTCCTAAAAGTTGCAAGGTGTCGGCTGGATCAGATACTTCTTCATCAACGACAATAACTTTTTGGTCAATATTATAATTACCCTCGATTAATTTTTCCATTCCATATCTTTTTCTTTCGCCTCTAATAAAAATCATCGGCCAATTATGTTCAAGCGAAATAGTCGTTGCTAAAGGAATATCTGTGTAAGGTCCTGCAATTAAATCAAAAGTCTCATTTTTAATTGTAGACCATAATAATTTGGCAACAAAACTAAGAATTTTTGGTTGGGATGTAAGATACTGTAATCTTATTTCATAAGGAATATTATTTGGGCTATTTTTAGTAAAAATTATAGCTCCCGATTTATAAAGCAAATCTACTAATTTTTGTTTTGATTTAATATCAAGCATAAATATAATTAAACTTTTTTATATCTTAATGAAGTCTTATCATTTTTAATGTTAGTATTTGTTGAAGTTTTGAAGATAAATTTTTGACATTCTTTTAACCGTTCATACGTAATTCTTCCGTGGTTATATAAAACTTCTAGAACCTCTTCCATATTGGTTATCGCAACACATTGATAACCCCTCTTTTGGACTATCCGCGGTCCTCCCTGTCCACGATCTAAAAGAACAACAACTTGACTTACTTCTAGACCAACATCCTCAATCGGTTTGATTGTTTCAAACTTACTAGCACCATCGGAAATAACATCGTCTATTATGACAACATGTTGTCCTTTATGATAAATGCCTTCTATCGTTTTTCCTTTTCCGTAACTTTTTACTTCTTTTCGTAGAAAAATCATCGGCCGATTATAACGAAGAGAAATAGCTGTTGATATTGGTAATGCAGCATAGGGTATTCCAGCTATCAAATCAAATGGTTTTAATCTTATTTTTTCCCAAAGAACATCACTTACTAATTCTAATAAATGGGGAAAAGTTACTAAAAGACGTAGATCAATATAATAAGGGCTCGATATTCCTGATTTTAATTTAAAATGCCCGAAATCAATAATATGAACTTCATAAAGGTCAAGAATCATCTTTTCTTTAATCTTAGAGTCGAAGATAGTCATATTGTTCAGTTAGCGCATTTTATCAGATAATACTGAATTATTCAAGAAGTGGACTTTAATATTTGCTTCCTTGATTTTTCTGTAAAAGTTAAACAATTACTGGCTATTTTTTTATTAATTTTTTTGTATTTTAGCAGTATATTAAAAACTTCTTTGACATTGTAAATAACATGGCACTTATATTCGTTTTTTTTCAAAATTTCCAACCCACCCTGTAATCGGTCAAGCAAAACAACAATATCTTTTACTACTAATCCTTCGTCTAAAACGGGTTGAATTGTTTCAAATTTACTAGTGCCATTGGTTATTACATCGTCAACTATTATTACTTTTTGTCCTCGATGATAAATACCCTCTATTAATTTACCGGTACCATAAGCTTTTTTCTCTTTTCTAATAAAAATCATGTGCTGATTCTCGCTCAGTGAAATAGCTGTTGCAATTGGAATTGCCGTATAAGGAACTCCAACAATAACATCGAAATATAAAGTTCTCATTGTTTCCCAAAACACTTCTGCAGTTAACTTCAAAAGATATGGATAAGAAACCAAAACCCGCAGATCGATATAATAGGGAGAAATTATTCCTGATTTTAATTTATACTCTCCAAATTTAACTCCATTAACAGAAAATAAATCCAGAATAAGTTTTTCTCTTGATGGAATTTTATCCATAAGAATTATTTAAAAGCTGATAGTTTATTTTACCTTTGACTAAATAATTTATATTAAATTAATGGTTAATCCATTTTCCTGATGGGTTTTTAGAAATTATTTCCCTTTGAAAGGTAATTTTTCCACGTAAAAAAGTAGTTGAAGGTTTACCGATTAATTTCATATCCTCGTAAGCCGACCAACCACATTTGGAAAATAAGTCCTTCTTTTTGACTTGCCATTTATTTTTTATATCTATTATTACTAAATCAGCATCTTTTCCAACTTCTATCGCGCCTTTTGTTTTAAAACCAAATATTTTGGCAGGATTATATGAAGCATATAAGGCAATTTTCATTAACCCACTCTCTAAATTTTTTATACCAAATCGCTTACTCCACTCGGTAACTAACGCAGGAAGCGTCTCTTGTATGCCAGGAGTTCCTGATTGAGCCTTCCACACGTCTGGCTGGTTTTTGCTTTCCCACTCGTGAGGCGTATGTTCAGAACAAACTGCATCAATTAGGCCTTGATTAAACATATTCCACATATCAGATTGATTTTGAGGTGATCGGAGAGCTGGTGATACTTTTATCAAGTTACCCAGTCGTTTATAGTCTTTAGTATTAAAAATTAATTGATAACTAACTAATTCTCCATATATATTTAGATTTCTTTTTTTAGCCGCGTTAACTAATGTAAACTCTTCTGGAGTTGCTAGATGCAAAAGATAAACCTTTGTTCCATACTGTTCAGCTAAAGCAATTGCTCGACCAACAGCTGTTATTATTACTTCCTTAGGTCTAGCTTCAGACCAGGAAGCCGGATCGCTTCTACCTGAATTTTTAAATTTGTCTTTATAATAATTTATGAGCCATTGATCTTCGGCATGGAGAGCTAAAATAATATTTCTTTTTGTGCAAATTTGAAATATTTTTCCCAGCGTTTTGTCATCCGGAATTGTAGTAGGAGTTGTCTCATGACCAGCCATAAAAACTTTAATTCCGGCAATATCTTTTGGATTAACCTTTTCAAGTTCATCCAATTTATCCGATGAAGCTCCCATAAAAAAAGCATAGTCAACATAGGAACGACCAGCATAAATCTTATTTATTTTTTCTTTGAGCAGATCAACTGTAACTGTTGGAGGTTTGGTATTCGGCATGTCAATAACAGTTGTAAAACCTCCGGCCAATGCCGCTCTTGTTCCATGAGGGATATCTTCTTTTAGGGTCAACCCGGGTTCACGTAGATGTCCATGAACTTCAATTAACCCTGGCAAGATATAACTTCCTTTTGCATCATAAATTTCTCCGCCAATCCTATCTAATTTATCTGTAGTAATATTTTCTATTTTCCCTTTTTCATTAATCAAAATATTTCCTTTAAAAACTTTTTCTCTGGTAACAATTTTTCCGTTCTTAATCAATTTTTTCATTTTTAAGAAAATCTTTTACAAAAGAATTAAATAATTTTGCTCTTTCAAAGTATACCGAATGACCTGTTTTGGGAATAGAGCGAAATTTTGAATTCGGTATCAATTTCGCTAGAAGAAAAATTGCTTTCGGATTTACAACAACATCTTCCTCGCCAGAAATAAAAAGAGTGGGAATGTGTAACTTAGCAAATTGTTCCACTGGAATATTTCTTGAATTAATTAATGCTGATTTTATTTTATCTTTATTTACGTGTATGTTTAAAGCGTCTATTTCTTGAAAAAGAAAATGGAGAGCTGGCTGTTCGTCAGTCATGCGCTTTCCTGCTGCTGGATGAATATTTCGATAAATATATTCAGCTCTTCCGGTTTTCAAAAAGTCTTTCATCAAATCTTCTATTGACAAGTCAGTGAAAGGACCTGTTGTAGAGGCTAAAATAATAGACCGGATTTGTGATGGAAATTGCAAGGCATATTTGACAACTGTCCAACCGCCCATCGACTGACCAACTAATATCACTTTTTTCAGTTTCAAATGATCAATTAATTCCGATAAATCCTTCGAAAATTCATTAGTATCGACTGTATTCGATATTTGCTTGGAAGGGAAATAACTCTGATGAGAAAAAGTAATACATTGATAATTTTGAGAAAAATAAGGAATTTGCTGCCACCACGAGAGATAATTTCCACCCATTCCGTGAGCAAAAATAATGGCTATCCCATTTCCAGTAATTTCATAGTATAAATCATGGTCGCCAATATTTATATATGATTTAGTAGTTTTAAGCATATTAACTTTTTAATAATTGTATAGCTTTATCAATCGGTATTTCTCGTGGACAAATTTTGGAAAGTTCTTTTCCAATTTCTTGGGAATAACCTTTGATCTTACTTTTTATTAAAACACTATTTCTTTTTAATCCATCCCGTGGATCAGTGATATACCTTGCAATTTTAACCAGAGACATAGGGTCCAAGTATTTCGCTGATTTTTTTAATATCTCGGGGCTGCCGGCAATACAACAGCCGCACTCAATGCATTTTCTGAAAGGCTTTGACAGATCAGCCGTATTTTTAGTTATTAACTTTTTTTGTATTTTCGTTAAATACGGCTTGATCTGCAAGTATCTTTTTAAGACGGGTTTTAAACTAACGATTAAGTCTTTTTCCACCGGAAAATTTGCCAAGGGTTCAATCTTTTGTACTTTTATATCAGGATTTATTTGTGTCGAACAAGATAAAACCGGATGACTATTTAGCATTATTCCACAAGTCCCGCAAATTCCTTGTCGACATTCATATCGGAATGCCAAGGTTGAATCAAGATTTTTATAGATAAATAAGATAACATCAAGAACGGTCATACCTTTGCTATATCGAACATTAAATGAATCGTATCTTAACTTATCTTTTTTAAGAGAATTGTATCGATATACTAAGAATTTTATTTTCATAATTTTATTTTATTACCGGTATAACTTCGGTGGCAATGTTCCCATTTTTATTTTTGACAACAATATTATTTTGCCATTCAGCTAAAGTTTTTGGGAAGTCTGTTCGACTATGAGCCCCACGACTTTCTTTTCTTAAAATAGCCGCTTCGATGACGGATTCGGC
>JACQRR010000157.1 GCA_016206365.1 Candidatus Roizmanbacteria bacterium
GCAATTATTTGTCATCCTGAGCCTCAGCGAAGGATCTCTCGCGTATGCGAGAGTCTCAAACAAGTTGAGAGATTCTTCACTTCGCTACGCTCCGTTCAGAATGACAGTGCGTAACTCCTGTTTCAAAATTTGAATTATTAAACATATCTACTATACTAAAATTATGTCCGACGGTTTACCTCCTACTACCGAAGATATAGTCTTGCCTTCCAAGCCTTCTCGCTTGCGCAGAATTATGGTCAACATCGCTTTTTTACTAACAGTCTTGGCTGTAGCGGCGGTATTATTCTCTCTTTTAACTAAACGCCCCATCTTTCCGAGAAGAATTTTTCTGAAAGGTATGCCAAAAAGCTACAATGAGTGTTTAATTTCTGGATACAAACAGGATCGATATAGCTGTATATGGTCGGTAAGTTGGGCAGAAAAAGGTAAGGAGTACGATAAATGTGTCGGTCTCGGCGGTGAAATGGTATCTGTCGATCCTGGTCCTACAAGCTGTTCACTTATCTATTACATACCTAACTTTACCTTTCCAAAATCATTTGAGGAATGTAAGAAAAATTTCGGCGTGGACGAGTTGAATTATCCCAATAAGTGCCTCGTTATAATCAATACTAAAAAAGCCTATGATAAGATTTATTCACAAGATCTCTTTGCCGAGTGTAAAAAAAACAATGGAGTTGAACAGGAAGGAGAATGTTTTATTGTCTTTGAGAAATTACCACAACATAATCGCTTGGCTAGCAACTACAGCGATTGCGTCAGTTTTGCCGGTTCTCCCTATATCGACTACTTTGAGCCGTTATCGAGTGAGGCCGGAATCACCTACGAAATTAAACGCTGCGACCTCGATTACAACTCAGAAAATACTCCCGCGCTTTATAGAGAATGTATCCAACGAGGTGGAGAGATAATAGCAGTTAGCTATGGCGATAAAGGCATATCCTCAGGCTGTAAACAATACTACGCCGAGATACCTCCTGTGCTAAGACCAACTCTCCATCCAGCAGTGGTTTGGAAATTTGAAAATATTTATAAAGATCCAATCCATAAAGTTGCAGTAAGCAAAAACCGTGTTTTTCTAGGTTTAGGTTATAAAGGTATCTATGCTGTCGATTCCCAATCGGGTAAATCCCGATGGTATTTCAAAACCGAATTCTTTGACGATCTCATAGTCGACAACACAGGAGAACATCTGATTGTCAACATAGGCGCAAATGAAAAGATCAGGTTAGTAGATATCGATTCCGAATCTGGTAAAGAGCGATGGCGATATGAAATGCTTAAACCTGATAAGTCATTCTTCACTTACGAGATTAAAGATGGTGAGGTAATCATCATATTTTCAAAATATGAAAACAACGCCACCCAGCGACTCAAGCAAGCACATTTGGGGCTAAACGATGGCATTCTCAAAAAAGAAGAGCCTCTCAGCGAGAGCATACTCAATAATCCGGATGCCTGGAAAAAAGAAATTCCTTTCAAAAACTTGATTATCTCCAATGATAATGACGGATTGAAAGCGGTGGAACAACAAACACGCACCTTGGTCTGGAATTATGAGTATCCAAAATCAATCAAATACATTCCTTCAATCTCCGAGAAAAATTTAATCAAGGTCGGCGATGAATCTCTGTTATTAATCTGGCTGGGAAGAAAACTGATCGCTTTACAGCCTGAATCCGGGAAGGTAAAATGGGACTACTGCGGGTTGAGTTCCATGCAGCTTTTATTTTGGTATACTGAACTTTCACCTGGCCTTATGCTCGTTGAGGGAACCGACTGGAATTTATATGGACTCGATTTGTCAAAGATTCCCGAAGGTGATTCAGTTGACTTCTTTAAAAATACAGAATTAGCTTGTAAATGATTCAGGGTCCATATTCATATTTCTTACTAACCTGACAGGTTAAAACTCCAAATCTTGCCTAAACTGTATGATGACCCCGATTGTCTCTTAAAACTGGAACTGCGCCTTGGGTTGGAGTAACTTGGGTTAAATCAAACTGTATAGGCGGCTTCAGTTATCGGTACTTGTCGTTTTAATAATCTTCTCTGCCTCAATAATCTAAAAGTAAAAAATAAAAGAAATAAAACTATAATGATTTTTATCAAATTCTTCATAAATTCTGCGAAATTAATAAAAATACTTTATTTCTTATAAAGATTTTCACTGACCTATCTTTCTTACTAAAACAAGACCGTCTTCAATCAATACTTCATACTCATGTCCACATAATTCAAGAAAAGCAGCAATTCTTTCTTTTTCAATAACTTCTGCTTCTTGTCCGTTCAATCTGAAGGTTTCTTCCTGACAATAACCTAGCCAATCGCCTAACCCACCTAGGGATGTCGATCTATCCTCTAGTCCGGCCGGGGTAGGTATTGATTTTTCCCCTGTTATAGGTTTTGGGATGCAAGCACTAAGTAGAGGCGCTAAGACAAATAAACCAACCACCACTAAACTCGAATGTCTTTTCAATCGTCCATGTGATTTTTCCCTGTCCAATCTTAATATATTTTTATGCATAGGGCTTTATTATAGCATTCTGCTTTTATTTTATAAAATGGATTGTCGTTCTTCTATCTAGCCTCCTGCCCCATTGGTTCTTTAAGAGCGCCAAATATGTATCTGGCTAAACTTCTATAAATTTTCTTTTTAATTCGACCAAGTTGCCGGTAGTTTAAATTTCTTTTTTGCCTAATATCATACATCGAAAGTAAATCAATATACAACTCTCTAGCGATTGACTCCTCTTCTGTTGATAAGTCAACTTTACCCTCCTCAATCAACCTTCTAACTAAATAAAACACATCAGGAAAAGGCATATCTGGAGTGTCTGTTAATTGATTCAACAACCTTTGCAGCATTCGCTCATCCTCCATTTGTCCTGTAATAAAGATTGTGACCTCTTTCAACCGGGAAAGGATACGTGCTCGTGTGTTATAGTCGTCAAATTTTTCCCCGCGAGCCGCTAGAGTCTGATTTATCAGATCAAGCTCTTTCACAATCAAGCTATCTGGTTTTTCTCGTTTAAGAAACTGGTAAAGTCTGGTTAAAGATTGATAACTAAATCTCTTGAGCGCAATAACGTAAGTTAGAGGCGCTTGAGAAAGTTCTTCAAGAGTATTGATATGAGCCTTTACAAGGATGTGTCTAATATATGCTGGCAATCGATCCATTAAATTTCCGCTTCTTTCTATTGGTCTAATATTTCTTATTCTCTTAATCAACCTATCTAAAAATAAATTCTCCGCTAACGATCTATCATCCATCAAGTCATCACCCATTATGACTACTTTAACAAATTGGATTGTATCTTGATCATCGGCCTCAATCTTTGCTAAATCATCGCGCATTCGAGAATTTCTGACTAATAAACTAGCGTAAGCCCGAAGCCTAAACAATAAAAATTTAGGAATTGGCCCGGGATCGTCGATTGCCTTAGTTTGACTAAATTGATTGAAAATAGCTTGAGTCTCTCTGTCTAAAAACTCCCCGAGACTTAGTTCTCTTCCCGAAACCATTCCAACACTTAACTCTCTCAACCGCCCCAGTTTATTTAATAATTCTTCCTCTTTTTCTTTAAACTCATCATTTTGAACTATTATAGGGTTATTTTGAATCGATCTGTGGAATTCATTGAGCTGGTAATTGGATAACGCCTTTGCTTCCGGCTGGAAGGTGCGCTTCATAAGAATAACTGCATCGTTATCAGTGAAAGTCGTTTCGTCGGCTGATACCTTTTCGTCTATTTTTTCAACCATATCAGGAGAGAGTCACAATAATCTATGATAAACTGCCTCCTGAAATTTTCTTCCAAAATCTGGATCTTTAGACGAAGCTTCGGATAAATCGCCGGATAATTTTCTATCTGCCTCTCCACCTGATTCTAGTCCAGTCAACTTTTCTGCAATACTCTGTCGGACAAGAAATTGAAGAACACGAGTCGTTCCTACTTTTACAGCTTCTCCTTCGATTGGCTCAATACCTAATTCAGAACGACTAAGCAATCTTAATACTCTTTCTGTCATTCGCAAATCATACTATATTATAGGTTATTTTACAACATTTGGGTCCAAAATATATTCCCACCAATCATTCAACTTGTCATCGGGCCCGACTCCAGTAAATTTTGGCAAATGGCCAAACCAATACTCATAATAACCGATCTCAGAGCAACTCCAGGCATTGCAGTTTATTGTTTTCAAGACATTCTCTGCCGGGCTCAAATTTGGATAGTTAAAAAAATTGTCGCAAAAGCTGTCAACATTAATACTACTATCATAGATGTAACCGTCAGGCGAATTTGGCGCATAATGTGTAGAGCCGCAGCCGCTGAAGTTAAAATTTGGAGATTGAGTCTTTACTAAGCCAAATTTGTCCCAGCTGTGCTCCAGCCTGTTTTCTTCCCAGCTCCCATAGACTTTTGTCATCGTCGCCTCGGCTCTGTGGCCAAAATCATGAACCATATTCTCAACTCCATACTCATAAGAAAAACCCATTATAGGAATCAACTTACTGCAACTTGTTCCTCCCAAGGGCGGCGAATTATACTCAAATCCGTTTGGACCCGCAAGCCTAGACTCATAAAATCCAAACCAGGGACCTCCAAACAACCACAGTTCATCGACTTCTCCGCTGTTTACTCTATTGCAGACATTATATGAATTTAATATTAGAGAATAGTCAGCCGTATCTGGAGAGTGACACGAGCTATTATCGGCCGTACATTGGAGATAGGTATTTTCATTGTAGATAAAACCGTCCTCTTTTTTAATAAATTCATTGGCTTCAATGTTTTCGACGACCTGATAATTAATTCTATTCTGGGATAAGTTTTTAAACCAATCTACTGCTTCGTTTGTAGTATCATACGGATTTTTCCACGCCTTATATTCGGTCAATTTTTGCTTGTTCTGTGAAACTAGCACCGGGTCAAAAATTATGGTCAAGACCTTTTTATCGATCGTTCTGCCCAAGCCTCCCGGTGTGATCGCTAGCGTAGGAGAAGGAACAGGAGAAGAACTAGGCACTGGAGTTAGGCTTACAGCTGGCGCTTTTCCTAACCAATTAATTGTATCGTCGCTGGCATTTTTACCCAAAGAAAAAAGAGCCAGGGAAAAGTCTTGCGTATCGACAATTTTGTCATCGTTCACGTCCGCATCGCCAAAGTCCTTGCCTAGATTGCCTTTGATAAAAGATAGGTCGCGGGCGTTTATTTTTCCATCTTGAGGCGGTAAATCCCCCAGCAAAATCGTTTCAAAATCCAGCTCATAGAGGCCTCCCTCGATCAAATAAAAATTAGACTGATAGCAATTCTCGCCACTTTTATTAGCACCGCAAAAAACTTTCGCAACCCCTTTTGTAGGTTTAATCAGAAAGGAATATTTATTCGACGGATCTAAATCTTGAACTTTAATATCTGCGGAAAATGTTTCGCTTGCAGCTTCGCGGCTAAAAAGAGTCATCGGATAATCTTTGACTTTTTTTTGCTCGTCGAAGAGGCTGACATTTGCATATATCTTCGCCCCAGGCGCTTGGCTGCCTTGAATTTTAATCTTTAGAGTAATCGTCTGACTTATAGCCAGCAATTTTGACACCTGGCGCCTTTTAGTTAAAAAAAGACCGGTTAAGAGAGACGTCGAGAGGATTAAAAGTAAAGCTAAAAGCTTAATTGATTTTGTCATAAACTTACCACTACTTTATTTTCACTCTGAATTTTATCTAGCCTTATTCCTTCAAAATAAACTTGAGTCTCTTCATCCTCTATTTTTATTACCCCCTGCTCATAGGGTTTTTTTAAATACAGGCCAATTTCAACAATGGGTTTATCCAAAAGCCCGTAAGTCTTACCCTGCTCAACGTCGGCGATACAGCTTATTTCAACTCCATCTTTGTTTATATTTTTTCTGGGGCATAGCCCAAGGCCTCCTCCATTATTCACGTCCGTTATATCGAATATTTGGGCTGGTAGGGATAAAGATATATCTGCCGCATCAAACCTTATTGGCCTATCCGCTGTAACAAATATTGACAAAATAAAATTTCTCTCCGATTTTTGTCTAAGCTCGGGCTTGAGAAAAGCCTTATCTGCCGACTTTATAATGTTTTCTTTAGGCTTTATCGCTGTTACTTGTCTAGGTATGATTTTAGTCCGTTCTGCTTTCTGGCTGTTTGTATTTAACAATAAAGAGATGATAAGAATTAACTGTAAAACAATTAAACCGACTAAAATAGCCGGCAATATTTTCTTTTTTAACATCTTATCCTAATATTATACAAATCTCTAACAGAGATCAACGAGTCGGGCAAATTGAACAATTCAGACTCATTGCATTGTAAGCTAATGACCCTATGGCGCCTTCTCTTTTAAATCAAGTATCGATTAGAAGATAAAAAAAGATTAAACGAAATTGAAAGGAAAGCTAAAAAAACTTGAGTTGCTATCTTCCTGTCTCATCTTTAAAACTTTATCTGAATAATTATCATATAGATTAAATATTGATTTTGCACTTTTACCAGACTTTTTTATCAGACTTTTATCAGATTATGCTGTTTCATTATTTGTTACAATTAATTGATTAATTGTAACAGAATTCGACTAGATTAGTTATAATCCCATTACATCGTAAGATTTCACACTTCTTGACACAGATGTCATTCTGAGCCAAAGGCGAAGAATCTAGCGAAGACAGGTGCAATACTGTACCTGTCGAGGCGTAATATTACTCCCGCCAAAGGCGGGATAGATCCTTCACGGAGTTTACACTGAGCTTGTCGAATGTGTTCAGGATGGCAATGAACCACTTTGATACAGATTTGTCAAAGATCCTGAAATTTTACATTACATCAATTAAATTGTTAACCTAAAACTTCCCTTTCCCTTTTTCTCTTCTTATGCTCCCACTTAAGTTGATGGTGACCTATTTTTAATCCCGGTTGAATAAATAATTCTGCAAATAAATCTTCCAGAAAACCCAACGCTTTCTCTTTTAGCAACATATTTTTAATAATCTCTACCAATTTTGTCTGTCTTTTATGAAACAGTAATCCGTATGTCACAACTGTTGCAGGAGAAACTTTTAGCGTATCTGCTATAGTTCGATAGTCTAACCCCTTTATAAGTA
>JACQRR010000158.1 GCA_016206365.1 Candidatus Roizmanbacteria bacterium
CTTCGGAGGCAATACCTTCAATTTGAACGCCTATTTTTTTGTCTGTTACCACCTGATTCGAATCAGCGATAGAACAGGAGACGAATTTATTTTTTTTGATTGCTTTAACATGTCTTGTATTAGGTTCGCTAATAAAATATAGATTGAAATCGTCATCAACTGCATAAAATACTGTAGTAGTCCATGGTTTACCATCGTAAGTTGCCAGATACATTGTATGTTGAGATTTAAGATAGTTTAACAATTTGGCTTTGTCACTCGTCATAAATTGTATTATTATATCACTCATGTATGGAACATGATTTGATCGTTTATTGTCTTGGCGCTTTTATAGTCGATAATAAAAAAAGAATTTTGATTGAGAAAAAGTCACAAAGAGAATGGATTGACGCTTGAAAATCATTTAAATCATTTTTAAATCTGTTGCTTGTTTAAAAAAAACATTCTATACTTCTTAAAACTTGTGATATTTCTCACATGGTAAAATGGTTAATAATATTCCAACTGTTTTTATTATCTTCGGTGCAACTGGGGATTTGATTGGCAAGAAAATTGTTCCTGCGTTATTTCACCTTTTCGAGAAGGACAAACTTCCCAAAATGCTTCGTATCATCGGATTCTCAAGAAGGAATATAAAAGACGAAGATTTCAAAAAAAATGTTGTAGAAATGTTAGCTTTCCATCACGACGTCTATGGGAATAAAGAAAAAATAGAAAAATTCTTGAGGCATTTTTCCTATCATCAGGGAAACTTCAAGGAGATAAAAAGTTACGACAAACTTGCAAAAACATTAGGACGGATTGATGGTGAATGGAGGACATGCTCAAATAAATTATTTTATCTAGCGACTCCTCCTCACTATAACGAGACCATTTTTAAGCATTTAAAATCTTCAGGCCTCACGATCCCTTGCAGTCCGGAAGAAGGTTGGACAAGAGTAATAGTTGAGAAACCATTTGGAAATGACTTAAAAACGGCGGAGGCTTTGGATTTATTGCTGGGAAAACTTTTTAAAGAGGAGCAGTTATATCGGATAGATCACTATCTGGCTAAAGACATGCTTCAGAATATTTTGAGTTTTCGCTTTTCTAACAACCTTCTTGAGGATAGTTGGAATAACAAGTTGGTTGAAAAAATAGAAATACGCTTGCTTGAGAAATTAGGGGTAGAACATAGAGGTGTTTTTTATGATGGACTTGGAGCTCTTCGAGACGTTGGCCAAAATCATCTCATGCAGATGTTGGCTCTTGTGACAATGGACGACCCCAGAACTTTTGAAGTTGAGAGGGTGAGATATAAGCGTTATGAAATTCTGCAGACATTAAAGATTCCAGCAAGAGAAGAAATTGTAAACGAAACCTTTCGAGCCCAATATAAAAGTTATAGAAAAATTAAAGGAATCAAATCATCTTCTCAATCAGAGACATACTTCAAAATAAAATCATATCTTGACTCTCCACGCTGGCGAGGAGTTCCCATATATCTTGAGAGCGGGAAAAGGATGAAAAAGCAAATAAAAGAAATTGTTGTCACGTTTAAACACAAAACGCCATGTCTTTGTCCACCTGGAAAACATTTTAAAAATCAGGTCATCTTTCAACTTGAACCAGAAGAGAAAATCGAGATTTCTTTTCTATCCAAAAAACCAGGCCTCGAAATGGAAATTCAAGAGCGTGATTTTCATTTCACCTATCGGAAGCGGTTAAAAACGTCCCAATACGTTGAAGAATATGAAAAATTACTTCTTGATTGCATCGAAGGAAATCAGCTTTTATTTGTCTCCACTAAAGAGATTAAAGCGATGTGGAGATTTATCGATCCTATTATAAAAGGATGGCAAGAAGATGTCGTTCCGCTTAAATTTTATATTCCGGATACAAATCAGATAATAAACGAAGCCGAAAAATTTTTCGAACAGAATATTAAAAAGACAGAACTAAAAAAAGAGATCGGGATTGTAGGGCTTGGGAAAATGGGAGCAAATTTTAGCCTACAACTCATGGAAAAAGGTTGGCGAGTGGTCGGATACAATCGCAGCCAAGAAGTTACAAAAAAATTAGAAAAAGAGGGGATGATAGGAATTTATTCCTTAGAAGAATTTAAAGATAAGCTTTCACATCCAAGAATATTATTGCTTTCCCTGCCTTCTGGAAAACCAACAGATGATGTACTTTTTCGCAAGGAGGGATTAGTAAATGTATTACAAAAAGGAGATATTATTATTGACGGCGCTAATTCGTTTTATAAAGATACGCTGATTCGTGCAAAAAAAATTGAAAAAAAGGGTATCAGGTTTGCTGACGTTGGAATTTCAGGCGGGCCGGCAGGCGTTCGTTATGGAGCTTGTCTGATGGTTGGAGGAGAGCGAAAAATGTTTGAATATTTGTTTCCACTTTTTCTTGATATTTCTGTTGCTCAAGGCGTTGAGTTTTTTGAAGGTGTTGGAGCGGGTCACTTTATAAAAATGATTCACAATGGAATTGAATATGGTATGATGCAGGCTTTAGCTGAAGGTTTTGCAGTTCTAAAGAATGCTAATTATAGTTTGGACTTGGCAAAAGTGGCAGAAGTCTATAATCATGGCAGCGTCATTGAATCACGATTGATTGGTTGGTTAAAAAATGCTTTCGTGCTTTACGGCGATGAGCTTAAAAATATTTCAGGCGTAGTCAAGCATACTGGAGAAGGAGAATGGACGGTAAAAACTGCTAAGGAAATGAAAATAAAAACAAAGATTATTGAGGAGGCTTTGAAATTTCGAATTGAATCAGAAAAAAAACCATCATACACAGGAAAAATATTAGCAGCTCTTCGCAATCAGTTTGGAGGTCACTCAATTAAATAATCATTTGTAATATTTATTTTTTTAGGTTATATTTATTTTAAGTAATTTAAATTACAAATTTTTTCTTTAGAGAGTAGGTGATTTTCAATGCAAAA
>JACQRR010000162.1 GCA_016206365.1 Candidatus Roizmanbacteria bacterium
CAAATCCATCGGTCTTTTCTATTTTTATTTCTATTTTCCTTTCTTTAGGAGAATACTTTATAGCGTTATCCAAAAGAATGACAAAAAGATCGACAAGACTTTCTTTGTTCCCCTTAATTTCTACATCTTTTAGATCTTTTTTTATTGAGATTTGCTTTTGTTTTACCAGAGGCGCAATCTTTCTCACTGCTTCTTCAACAATTTTAGACAAAGAAATTTTTTCGAACTGCAGGTTCCCATTTAGTTTCTCGTACTGGGCGAGCCGTAATAACTGATCAGAGAGAGACTGGAGTTTATCAACTTCACCAATATTTTCAGATATAAGTTTTTTTGCTTGTTGAAGCGAGAGATTTTTATCCCGAAGCGTTACTTCCATCCCGGTCTTAAGCGAAGTTAACGGAGTTCGAAGTTCGTGGGAAGAGTCGCTTATAAATCTATTCTGCTCATCAACCATATCTTTTATCGGCTGCAGAGTCCTTCCCGCAAGAAAATAGCCGAGGCCTCCGGAGACCAATAAAATTCCTCCATTAATAATGATCAGGATAAATGTCAATCTTTGTCTTATTTCTTTTATCAGTTCTGGATCAAGGGGCAAGGGGAATCTGTGCATAAAATTCGGCGGAATGTTTTCGTTATAAAATCTTCTTTCAATTCGAAAACGCTGTTGGCGTTCAAATCTCTCAAACTCTCTTGTCAATACCCGATAAATTACCAAACTGAATGACATGCTGATAAACATTATAATCAAAAGGTACCAGGCGGTTAATTTTATCCGAGCGCTTTTAAACATAGTTTCAAACTTTCAATTTTAGATTTTAAATGACCGAGGGTGACCCTCATCAGAGGGTGTCGGTCTGCGAAAAACGTCATATCGAGCTTTTCTAATTATTACTAATTTTATAACCAAAACCTCTAACAGTTTGAATAAGCGGTTTTTTATTCTTAAAAGGAGCATCAATTTTATTTCTTAAATTTCTAATATACACCTCAACTGTGTTGGGGAGTATATCTGCGTCATAATTCCAGACGTGGGCTATGATTTGCTCTTTGCTTAGAATTTTATTGGCATTTCGCATCAGATACTCAAGTAAGGAAAACTCTTTAGCGCTCAACTGGATTACTTTTCCGGATCGTCTCACCTCTTTTAACTTAGAGTTAAGTTGTAGTTCGGCAACTGTCAAAATCTCATCTATAACATTTTTAGGGCGTCTGACTAGAGCTCTTATTCGTGCTAAAAGCTCCTCAAAGGAAAAAGGTTTAGTCAAATAATCGTCGGCGCCTGAGTCAAGCCCTTCGACTTTATCCTGTAGCTGAGCCTTGGCAGTAAGCATGAGAATTGGGATATGAATTTTGTTTTTTCTAAGTTCTCTGCATATTGTAACTCCATCCATCCCCGGCAAGAGAAGATCAAGGATGATAAGATCATAGCCTTCAGTCGACGCAAGATCATATCCGTCTGGCCCGCTGTAAACCACATCGACCGCATATCTTTCCTGCTCCAGGCCTTTTTTGATTGAATTGGCAATCCGATGTTCATCTTCAACCACCAATATTCTCACGGCTATATTATATTCCCTAAACTGAAAAATAGCTGAAAGCCATATATGGAGTAATTATTTAAATCACTCCGCAAGATTTTAATTTATAAAACCAATAAATAGGTCTTGACAGATGACCTGTATTTTGATAGTATAATTTTCATATGGACACGATATCTATCTCCGATCTCAAAACTAATCCTTCAAAAGCAATTGATTTTGCTGCAGATTTTCCGGTTGCTATAGAAAATAGAAATAAAGTCAAAGCCTATCTTTTGGGAAAAGACCTCTACGAAAAAATCGTTTCTTATATCGAAAATGTGGTTGATAAAAAAGCAGTTAAGGAAACTGATTTTAAAAAAGGTAAGGACTTCGAGTCAGTGGCTAAAAAACTCAACATATGAAGCTGACAATTTCTCCCCGAGCCGAGAAAGAGCTAAAGAAAATCTCCAAAATTTATCAAATTATAATCGCTAAGAAAATAAAGTCTTTGGTAGAAGTTAAAATTTTAAACGAAGAAAAAATTTCAGGCTTCAAAGATATATTTAGAGTAAGAGTCGGAGAATACAGAATTGTCTATAGAAAAACTAGCCAAGAAATCTATATCGTTCTAATCCATCATCGAAAAGATGTTTATCGATTAGTTAATCAACTGTTAAAATAATATATGAACGTTTTATCTTCAATTATTATCGCCAGTGTCGCCGTCAGCTTAATCTCTCTTATTGGCGGATTGCTGCTGATCTGGAAAAAACTTTTCACCCAAAAATTTACCTTGTACTCTGTGGCTTTTGCAGCTGGCGTGATGCTGACTACTGCTTTTATAGATTTGCTGCCGGAAGCTTTAGAAAATAATAAAAGCAGTAATATATTCGTGTACGGCTTGCTGGGAATTGTTATTTTTTTTCTGATTGAGAGATTTGTTCTTTGGTTTCATCATCATGATGAAGCTCATACTAAACCTTCTGCCTATTTAGTGTTATTGGGTGATGGCCTGCATAATTTTTTTGACGGAATTGCTATAGCTGCGGCATTTCTAAGTAATCCTGGGTTGGGGTTTGTGACAACGCTTGCTATTGCCGCCCACGAAATTCCTCAAGAAGTAGCTGACTTTAG
>JACQRR010000163.1 GCA_016206365.1 Candidatus Roizmanbacteria bacterium
ATACATTTTTGTCATTGCGAGGAGTGGTGATTTTTAGTTGAAACGACGAAGCAATCTCATCACTATAACGAACTGAAACAGAGATTGCTTCGCTCCAAAACTCATCGCTCGCAGTGACAGTTGAGTGTCAAGAATCGTCAATAGTTACAGTTTCACTCACACCTTGTCATTCCGTGCTTGACACGGAATCTATATAGATTCCCTCTTTCGACAGGTACAGTACTGTACCTGTCTTTCGCGGGAATGACAATGGAGGAGACTACCTTCGGAGAAAAGTGAATAGTTACTGGTATTAATTTGCCATTTTCTTAAGAACATCTTGATATTGACGGATAAGATAATAACTTTTGGGGAATGATGTAATTAGTAAATTGAGATAACCGTCGTTGCAGTCTTCAATTTTCCATAAACCGATTAAATCCACCTCGATATGTACTTTTCCGTCTTTGACATAGAAAATGGAAAGAAATAATTTGCGTAATAATTGATACAGATGGTCGTCGCTATGACTTGATATATCAAAGCCAAGGACTCTAGCTGGAAAACCAGTTTCTAAACAAGCTAAAGTGTAAGGAAAATCGGCATTTTTAACCAGGCTTTTTATAATTTGGGAATCAAAAGTAATCGGGTAAAAATGAAAAGTAGCCACTCTCTGCCAGAGAAAAAAAGAGTTGCTATAGAGGCCTGAAAACTCGCCGGGTAAAGGCTGTCTGGGGCCGGCAAAGTTGAAAACATATTGAATGCCCGTCGTGAGAACTCAGACATTTGGATTATTATAACAACTTCAAACCCAAATACTCAGAATTTATTCATTTTTTTGTAGTAAAATTACTTTTTGATCTTTTGACATTTCGCACTAGATGCCGATTCTATTTAATAGATTCCCGTTTTTACGGGAATGACAGTTGTATGTTTTTTATGTTTCAAATGAATTTATCTATATGAAAAAATTGTTAATAATATTGGCAGGGTTGATAACGGCGGCCATATTTTTTTATTTTTTGAAGTTCAAACAATTCTACCAATACATCTATACCCCAATACCGACAATGCTGTTTGGCGAAAAACCCAAACCGGCAAAAAACCAGTTCTCGGTACTTCTTCTCGGTTACGCCGGCAGCAACCATGCCGGTACCTATCTTACCGACACGATGATCGTCATGCACGTCGATACCAAGAAGAAAAAGGCGCTCATGATTTCCCTTCCCCGCGATATTTGGGTAAAATTGCCGACCAAATCGGGCGAAGACTTCCATTCCAAAATCAACACAATCTATGAAACCGAACTTTTTCCCAATGATTTTCCCGATCTGAATACTAAGCTGGCTGGTACAAAAAGCGACGCCGAGCTGACCAAATTTATCGTCGGCCAGCTTACCGGCCTTGAAATCGATAACTATGTTTCGATTGACTTTGCCAGCTTTACTAAAGCGATTGATATTCTGGGCGGAGTCGAAGTTGACGTCTTAAAGGCTTTTGACGACGAAAAATATCCGGTCGAAGGGAAAGAACGAGATCTCTGCGGTAAAGAAGAACAGTTTAAATTGGTCGAGCCTTATCTAAATGAAGTTGACGCCACCCAATCGGCCGATAAAGAAAAATTATTAAAAGAAAAACCCGAACTGGATGAGCTCTTGCGTTATGCGACCGAATCACCGCATCTGGCTTTTCCCTGCCGCTATGAAAAAATCCATTTCGATGCGGGTAGCCAACGCATGGACGGGGCCACTGCTTTAAAGTTTTCCCGATCCCGCCAATCGCCGCAAGACGGCGGCGACTTTGCTCGAGCTAAGCGCCAACAACAAATTCTTGAAGCTGTCCGCTCAAAAGTACTTTCGGTCGGATTTGTGGCCAAACTTCCTTCACTTTTGGACGAGATGAAAAATCATGTTAAAACGGATGCCAGCCCGGATCAGATCAAAAAATTCCTAAAAGAGGCTCCCTCGGCTAAAGAATACAGGTTGACCTCGATTGTCCTAAGCGACCAAAATGTACTTACGGCAGATAGGTCAGATAATGGTCAATATATCCTAACCCCAGAGGAAGGAATTGATAACTGGAAAAACGTTCAGAAGTTTATCAAAAACAACATCGAAGGAATCACCCCAACGCCAAGTCCAACTCAAAAAACTGCTCCAACTAATGATTTATAATACATTTAATGTCTGAAGAATATAGAATTACTGAAGATTCGACTTTTACCAAGGACCTTTCTCGTTTAATTACGGCAGATAATTTAGAACCGCTTCCTGATGATATTGCTGATTTCGGTACTACATCTCGTGTGCGAAGAATTAAACTTACCTCTCCCTACTATCCAGGCATGATATTCAAAATATTTCGCCCACTTAATAAAAGTCGAGTGTTTGAACAAAATTTTGGATTAAATGCTTTAGCATTAGGACGACTAAATTGGTACCCGCTAGCATTAGGTCGAGTACCAAAGTTACTTACAAAAGGGAATTACCATGGTATACCGGCGGTGATAGAATCTCCTATGGAAGGTGTAAATCCCGATATCGAACTATTAAGCGCAGACAAAAGAGTTAGGTATTATCAAAGCCTGGCTGGACTTTATTTTAATTTGGCGCTTTTTGGAATTATTCACGCTGGTCCGTCCGACTTTGATATAGCTATTAAAAACAACAGGGCAGGACTCATTGACTTTGGTGGCGCCTTTGTAGAGGGTTCGTCCCTTCATAATTTTTCTTCAAAACAGGAAGCTGAAATCCACGCTACTAAAGTTTTTAAAGACTGGGTAGAATCAAAAGAAAAAAGAGCTACAGGCTATATACACGGATTATCCAGATTCGGGAGAATTCCATCATCTACACTTGCCGGTTTATATATTTCTACCCTAAGGTTACATACTTAGACTATGACTGGGACATATGTTTTGTCTTTAGTGTCATCCCAAACTTGATGCGGAATCAATATAGATTCCTGCTTTTGCAGGAATGACAATCTAATCGTTAGCCGTCCGCGTAAGTCCTACTCAGGTGTTTAAGAAGTTTTTATGACATCCCTAACCTTGTTGATGTAATTTTGTTAAGTATTTGAATTAAATGAAGATCAGAACATTAGGAAAGCATTTCCAACTCCAGGGGTTGGATTTGTTTATTTTACATTTTTGCCACTACTATTTTCTCGATTAAGACGTCTTCTGGCCTTGTCATAGCGAATAAAACAACGTCGGCGACGTCTTCCGTCTTCATCATCCAAGGTTGATTATGAGGGTTTTTTCTTCCGGCATTTGCATAAAGATTGCTCTCAAAACCGCCGGGAAAAAAACCAGTTACTTTGATTTTTGTCCCTTTAAGTTCGTCTCTTAAGGCTTTAGTAAAACCAGCTATTGCCCACTTGCTGGCTCCGTATGATTTCCAAGCTGCGTTGTTTCCGTCGGGAATATCGCCAACTCCGGAAGTTGAGATAACATTGAAGATATATCCTCTATTTCGCTTCTTAAAATAAGGCAAAATTTCGTAAGTGAAATTGATATGACCCAGCGCATTTGTTTCTACTACATTTTTTCTTCCCTCTGGTTTGTTTATTTCCAGTTCTTCATCAGACCAAACTCCAGCATTGTTTACTAAAATGTCTATGGTTTTGAATTTCTCAAATATTCTTTTGACTGTTTTTTTAATTGCATCAGAATCTCGAATATCGCAGACAAAATATTCTGCCTCTCTCCTATCTTTATTAATTTTTTCCTTAACTTCTTTGAGCAATTTTTCTGTTCGGGCTACTAGTACAACTTTCGCTCCTTCTCTTGCTACTTTTAAAGCAACAGCCTTGCCCAACCCTTGGCTCGCTCCTGTTATCACAACTACTTTATCCTTTAGTTTCATTAGGAAAATTATAAATCAAAATTAATAAAAACTCTACCTGAGTTATTTAAAGTAAGATTTCAGGGTTCTTGTCACAAAAATATCATTCCTGCGAAAGCCACGTCTGACG
>JACQRR010000159.1 GCA_016206365.1 Candidatus Roizmanbacteria bacterium
CTTTGTGGGTGGGAAACTATATGTCCTGGTGGACAGAACTGGATGTCCTCAAACGAATAAGCTATATACCGCACTATACTTTAAATTACATTATTATGGCGACTTTATCTATTCTTCTTTATAAATCCCGCATCCCCAATCCCAAGAACCAAACAAATGATCAAAATACAAATGACAGAAAAACCTCCCCTAAAATCCCGTCCTTAATCAAGGAGGGGAAAAAGGGGTGGTTGGAACTCTTGGATTTGAAAAATTGGAATTTAAAATTTATTTGGGATTTGGGATTTGGTCATTGGGATTTTATTTTAATTTGCCTTATCTTATTTTTTTCTTTCTTCATCCATCCGTCCGCCGGACTTCTTTTTTTATTCTCCTGGGTAATTTTTCATGGCATTAAATTCATCCATCATCCATCTTCCACCCTCCATCTTCTGCCTAAAATAATTCTCCAAACAATATTCCTATTCTGCGTTGTGTTGATTCCATTACTTTACTTTCAAGTCGTAACTTCATCCTATCCCTGGAAGTCGCTGGTTGACTTTGACAAATATAATCGGTATCCGGTAAATGTTAAAGACTATATACTTGCTTTAGGACCGATCTTCTTTACCGGCTCATTCGGACTTATCCTTGCTTTGATTAAAAAAGAACAAAAGTATTTATCGCTCGTTTCTTGGGTACTGGGAGCCTTCGTAGCAATTTACGTATTTAAAAAATTTCCCTATCAATCCGAACTCCGCTTTGTCCAGACAGCAAACCATGTACCGCTTGCTATTCTTTCTGTTTACTTTATATCTCAACTAATAATGAAAATAAAAAACTTTTTTCTGACAGGTGGCGCCGATCCTGAAGTAGATCAGAGATCACTTCAGGACAAGGTGGAAGGGCAGAAAAGCGAAGATACCTCTTTCGAGCATTTCAAAGAGCCGATGAGTTTGGAGGGAAGTTCTTCAATGCGAGAAAGACGGTATAGAGCTTTTCTTTTTGAAAACTCGCGACGGAATCTGACAAAATTGAAGAAATGGATAGAATTTCTAATATTATTTATCATGGCTGGACCAATAATACTTCTTGGAATAGTACAGTCCTACTTCTCCATCAAAGCCCAAACCGACTTCATTCACCAAAGAGCCGTCGCCGTCCAACCGCTCGTCCCCTATCCTTCCCAAGTGATGTATCCCCTCAAAGATTTTTGGGACGCCCTTATGTGGCTGGAAAAGAATACATCCAGAAATTCAGTCGTCTTGTCCCAAGTCACAGCCGGCAACTACATACCAGCCTATTCCGGCAACTTCGTCTACCTCGGCCACAATCCGGAAACTCCCTTTTTTGACCAAAGAACCAACAACGTCAACCAATTCTTTTCCGGGACAATGATCGAGCAGGATGCACTCAATTTTCTCAAGAAAGAAAACATCTCCTACATCTTCTACGGCCCGCAGGAAAAAGAAAAATCCACGGAGGATATAATAAAATATTTATTCTTAAACTTAGTTTTCACATCACCATACGTAACTATTTATAAAGTAGAATAAAAGTGAAGGTTTAATTTTTATTCGTAACTGAATTCATATGGTCCGCTGCTAAGGAAGTGGACGAACATCATCATGATTCCTCGAAGCCCTCCAAGCTCAAATTGAATTTTCAACTTGACAGTATGATTATGATTTTCTATAATTATGAAAGTTAGAAATTAGGAAAAATTATGCAGCAAACACCAGTCCAAGAAGAACTTGTCAAATTGCAACCAAAAGGGCTTATTACAATTCCTAAAAAAATGCGGGAGTTTCTTAATCTCGAAGAAAAAAGCATCATGAGACTCAGGTTAGAAAAAGGTAGACTATATCTTGAACCTTTGAAGACGTTATCTTATCCTGTGCGAACTTATAGCAAAGAAGAAATAAAAGAATTTCTCGCGTTTGATGCGAAAGAAACCAAACAGCTTAAGAAAAAAAAGTTGCTAAAATGAAAAAGTCTACCGTTCCGGTTATCGTTTTTTTCAACGCTTCTGTAATTATTGCCGGTTTACGCTCTCCAAATGGCGGATCAGCCAAACTTCTTAATTTTACTAAACAAAGAAAGATTGCAGCTATAGTGAGCAATATTATCGTTAATGAAGTACTTAAACATCAAGTAAAAATTTCCATGAATCACTATCAGATTATCGATTATCTTGAAAAAAGATTCCATATTCTTCCCGAACCTTCCTCAGCATTAATTGATCGCTATAGCTC
>JACQRR010000160.1 GCA_016206365.1 Candidatus Roizmanbacteria bacterium
TAATCAACCCTCCTCGTCCGCCGTAGCCTTGGCGAAGGCCGGACCATTTTGTGAATTTTTCTTTGATTATGTCTAAATAGTAATTGCTCCATTGTTTCATTGCTTCATTGTTATTAACTGAAGAATACGACTGCATTGCCGAAGCTTTATTATCTGAAAATCCTAATCCTCCTGCCAGCACTAACACCGCATTATTTGGCCGATAAAATTGTTGCATATAATCTATAAAATTAGTTCTTTGGAACTTGGTGACAGTCTCTTTTGTCCCAATGATATCCATCCCCAACGGATCCTCCTGATAAAGCAACTGTTCAAAATATTGCCCCACTTTTCTCATCGGCTGATCCTCATACATATTCATTTCCTGAACAATCACTCCCTTCTCCCTTTCGATCTCGGCGTCAGCTAATAGTGGGTGTTGAATAATATCGCCAACGACGTCTATCACTTTTTCAAAATGTTCGGTTGGAGACTTTACCCAAAAACCGGTGTGGTCTTTGCCGGTGAAGGCATTATGCGTTGCCCCCAATCCCTCCAGTACAGAAGAAATTGTAAAAAAATCCGGATACTTTTTTGACCCCTTAAAGACCATGTGTTCCAAAAAATGGGCAATGCCGTTATTTTGCTTATTTTCATATCTTGATCCGGCGCCAAAAAGCAGAATGACCGTCATGGTAGGAAAAGCCTTGGTATCGATTAAAATAATTTTTAGACCGTTTTTAAAAGTAAATATTTCGGGCAGCATCTTATACCACTACGCTGTCATCTATCTATAATAACTATGACAGCTTCGTTAGGTATTTACCTACATTGATAATCTTATCGTATAATACTTCGAAGCTATCAAATATTTTTGTTTGATAGCGAAGTGGTATTACTATCTTATCATGAGCAACTTCAAATTCTCAACCACATCTGCTTGTCATTATAGCTTGACGGGTTACAGTACTGTACCCGTCTTGACCAGAATCGTTGTTTATGTCATTTATCAAGAACTCTTAACCTTAAACTGTAAGAACTCACGATTCTTGACACACGACTGTCATTCCTGCGTAAGCAGGAATCTATATAGATTCCGTGTCAAGCACGGAATGACAAGAAATATATAAATTTTGTCAAAGATCGTGAACTCTTACAAAACTTGACATAGATGTTCTTTTCATATAATCTAAAATAGGATGAGCAAAAAAAATTACAATCACAGTTCAACTCTAGAGCTTATTTTAATTTTAACCTTGGCAGCTTTGGTGATAAGCGTAGGATTAATAACCACAAGCGTTGGTTTTTCCTTGGCAAGATTGACTAAAGCTCAATCAGATTGGTATCTTCCGACCCAAAAACAAGGCACTTTTGACTTTACGACTCCAATCCCTACATCACCTCCGCCTCCTCCGGCTGTCACCAATCCTCCTCCTCCCCCTCCCGGCCCTCTGCCTATTGGTGGCGCTGTTCCTCCCGATGCCCCGGTCTATTGTATTGACGATGAAGACCCTGATGGCTGCGATGATCAGACGGCTTTTCATGTCCCCAAGGGAGTCGGCGGAGCGGCTGGATCATGCGGGACAGTTATCGAACAGGGTCATAAATTAGTTAATTCATTGCCGCACTTTCTTAAAGGCATGAGGGATAGTTTAAACCCGGCTATCACAAATTGCGGTTATTCTACAGGCTCATACTCCAGCGGATACGTCTCAACCTATTTCGTCATCGATGCTTATAACTTGGCAGGATTTAATGATCTTTCCAAAAACAATCCAAGTCATGTCAGCGGAGCAAATATGTTGAATTGGTGGAAGTCGCAACCGGCTGGCTATAAATTTATCCCATATGGCCCAACTGTAATTCAACAACACGCATCCGGGCAGCAGCCTTTGACTGGGTGCGTGATGTTTCTTAATATTGGTTCGGGTGTTCATGTTGGGATTGTGAATGTACTACAACAAGTAAACCAAAATGGCGATGGCGTCATATCAATCCTCCAGTCCGGCGCGCGTTACTATTTAGACAGATTCGAGGTCGTCGGCTGGGATATCAAAAATACGCCATTACATCAAACGCAATTAAATTCTGTGGCCGGCTTTGGCTGCCGTCAGTGAAAAAAGTCAAACTAATATTAACTATTAAAATTTAAAAAGAATTAAAAAAATTTAAGGCGAAGATACGCGTTTTGAGCTTTAAATTTAGGAACAGGTGGCACGAGTGAAAGGGATCCCATAAGCGCGCAGAAAGTTATAGTAGAGTCTATAGAAATAAATATAAAAGGTATTCTATTCTGAGACTAAACTGTAAAAGATAAGATAAACTAATTTGAGCACTTATGGGAATGAAACTCGTGACGGAATCTGAATGAATTGGGATTTTAACCAATTCTAACATTCAATTCCTTCTTTTTCCACCTCCCTAATTCTTTTTCTCGTTACCGAATTCTTCAGCAACTTTTTATCACTCCTGCCGATAAAAATTACCGTACTATCATAAGCATTTATAGGATAAGCAAAGATATTTGCGACTTTTTTGCCGTTTACATATCCATCGCTAGACTTCGCCTGATCAATCTTAAAATTAAGATTTTTAAATAAATCTCGCCACACCGCTCCTTCTCTCTCTGAATGGACTACATCGCCAACATTATCGTGCAGATGGGCTTTTTCAATCTGAATCTGTCTTCTTGTTTTTTTTGCCTGATCAACTTCTTTTTCACAGACTATGAGACTCATATATTTACTTTCTGAAAAATCCTGCACTCTGCCATCGACGTAAACCTGAAATCCAGCATGAATATGTCTCTCCTTCGGCTCCTGATTTATTTTTTGAAGAATAAAA
>JACQRR010000164.1 GCA_016206365.1 Candidatus Roizmanbacteria bacterium
AGCAAGTGCAAAAAAGACAACAGAGCCTATAAAATAAATAAACTCTTTAAACGGGCTAATTTTTTTTTCTTTATAAAGGTATAAAAATAAAATAGAGATAAAAGTGGAAGCCAAAGCAGTAGTCTCGGGAAGAACGACCCGAGAAAAAAAGACAAAAAAAGGAAAAACAGCATAGGTTAAGCTTGCAATAATCGCCGTCAGACTGCCGTTTTCTCTGAACACGAGATAATAAATGATTGCAATTGTCACTAGAGAAAATAAAGTTGTTGTTAATCTACCATATACTTCGACAGGTATGAGAGGAGCAAGTTTATATATAAAAGCAATAATCGCATTATAGATAGGAAATTCTACCATCCGGTATCCTTGAGGGTTTTCTCTTCCCGATTCTCTACCTGAAAGATCGTCGTAGCGGGGGTGGAAGAGATCGATACCATTCTTGACAAAATTTCTGGCAACAGCCGCTGTATCAGCTTGACGCCAGGAATGAAGATCGGCTAAGGGTGAGGAGATTCTATAGAGCCGGAAAATTAAGGCTAAAAAAAGAATTATAAAAAGAATTACTACATCTTTTCTACTCATAGTTTGTTTTAAAAAAACCAATGTAAAGCCCTGCTATTGTCCAGAATGTATAAGCTACTTTTGATGCTTCGAATACGTCAATATAGGTAGCGTTGAGCATTAGTCCGAAAAAGCCAAATAGATAGCCATAAACGAGAAAATTCCGTGTTTGTAAATTGTTATCTATGTGTTTTATTAAATAAAATGTTATTGAAGAGAGGATTAAAACGAACAATACAGTGCCTAAAAGGCCAAATTCACCCAACAAGCGAAGATAATCATTATCGGTTGCCTCGGTAATTGATGAAGCGCCTGCTCCAAGAATAGGATTTTTCAAAAATGCCTGTATGGCTCGTGGCCACTCAACCTGAAGACGTGTAGCAAAAGAAATATCAGAAACAACCGTATTTAATGGTTTTAATCCGGCTGACATGGTAGCCAGAAGTTGAGCTTCCTCTGTGCTTGTGAGTGTTTTTCCCGACTTAGAAGCTTCTTCACGAATGTCTGCGAGAAGCTTTTCTTCCAGTTTTTTTTGCAGATCGGAATCGACTTTGACGGGCTGGTCTTTTTTTATCTGAAGATAAAAGGTGCCAGCGGGAAGTTCTTTTACCGTTATTTTTTGCGGTATCACTACTTGGCCGGTTTTTTCGTTTACAAATATTCTTCTGACTTGAAAAGTCTGAAAAAAGCGTGAAGTTAAATTTTTAGAGAGGAGAGAAAATCCAATTGTTAAGATGACTATAACCATGAGGAGCTTTGGTTTTCTCAAATAGAGCATAAAGGCTGCAACAGAAAGCGAATAAGAAATGAAGGAAATTCTAGAGGCTGTAAGAACTAAGGTAAAAAGCGTAACGATAAATAAGGCAAAATAAATCAGGGCTCGCCGACTGAGATAAAAGCCTAAAACTATAGGAATTAAAAACACAAGATAGGCTGCAAGATCGTAGTGTCCTGCAAAAGTAGAAGAAACTCTTGCTTCAGGCGTAAGATAAAGAATATGACCTAAAGCAAACTCAGGATTCATAGTCTGGACAGCAGGAAAGCCAAAAAATTTTTGTCCTATTCCATAAAGTGATACGATCAAAAGCACTAAAAATATTGAATTCATCAGTAGAGAAAAATCTCTGCGAGATTTGACTGCCGATGCTGCAATAAAAAAGAAAATCATGTACTCAACACGTCTGAAAGCATGGAGAAAGCCGATATTTTTAACAGGAACTGTATTTAGGACATAATGACCAAACAGGTAAGAGGCGAATACTCCGGTCCAGAATAGGAAGAAAAAGGGTATAAATTTTATAGGCAGCGTGATTTTATTTCGGATGAGCTGAATAAAAAAAATTAAAACAAAAAAAGCGATAAACAAGTCTTCAAATCGAATTGACACATAGGTGTACTCTAAATCAAAAAGTGGTAATTTTGGCCAGAGTGGAATGAGAAATATGAATAGTATGAGGAGAAGTTTGATTAAGTTAGTATCAAGCCATCTAAACCAATTTAAGAGCTTTCCCATAAGTTTCTTTGAGATAAGTATTATTAAAAATATATCCCATAATCAACCAGATTACTGCCTTTAATTTTAACATAAATCTAAGAATAATTTGCTCTGGAGCTGTGTGATGCTTTTTATAGAAATAGCTAAGGCCTTTAAATACTTGTAGAATTGGATATTTTCTTTCGCCGCTTGAGGCTGAACCGAGATGAATGAACTCTGCTTTTGGATAAAAAAATACACTATAACCTTGTTTTTTAGCTCGATACAAAAGGTCAACCTCGTCCATGTACATAAAGATGTTTTCGTCAAAACCTTCAATTGAAGTGAGATATTGCTTTTTTGTTAAGATACAGGCGCCAGAGATCCAATCGACTTCCTTTACTTTATTTGGAGAATAGCGGGTAAGCCCCCAGTAGTCTCCCCGTAAAAAAAGAGCACCAAAGATAACAGGTAGAGTATAAAATGGACCGCAAGAAGGTTGCAAAGACATATTCTTGTTCAAAAGTTTTCCACCTAAAAAATTGATCGTATTTTCATTCTTTCTATAAAATGTATAAAAATAATTAATTGAATATTCTAGTACAAATATATCTGAATTTAAAAAT
>JACQRR010000165.1 GCA_016206365.1 Candidatus Roizmanbacteria bacterium
AACTTATCAGGCTTTGGATAATATCACATTCTATACAATTGCAAAGAGGAATGAGGCGCGGGCTTGGCCGCTTCCAAGAAACTCAAAAGCTATTGATGCAGCTGGAAGGATTCATTCTGATTTTGCCAGACACTTTGTCAAAGTTCAGGCGATAAACTCAAAAGAATTAATCGTTTTAGGCGGTTGGCACAAAGCTCATGAGGCAGGAAGGATTTTGCTACACGGACGCGACTACATAGTAAAAGACCAAGACGTTTTAGAGATAAAAGTTGGTACTAAGTAGAAATTAGCAATTATTTCCTTTATGGACAATCATTTTCTTAACGACCAGTGGGTTACATCAGATGACTTAAAGATATCTATTTTTGATCTTTCTGTCGTTCGAGGTTTTGGTTGCTTTGACTTTTTACGGACCTATAACAACAAACCATTCAGACTTAAAGATCATATCGATAGGTTTTTTACTTCGGCAAAACTTCTAGGCTTGACAGTGCCAAAGACAAAAAAAGAAATCGAGAAGATTATAATTGCTGGACTCAATAAAAATGGAGTTTATGAGAAAAACATTAAAATAATTCTAACAGGGGGTAGGACTGAAGACGGGATTACGCCAGATGGCAAACAAGAACTTATCGTGATCTTTACTCAAGTGGTCGAGTATCCGAAAGAATATTACGAAAAGGGAGTGAAGTTGACTACGATAAAAGCTGAAAGGACGATCCCGGAGGCAAAGTCGCTTGACTATACCGCTGCAGTTTTAGCTATGATGACAGCAAAAAAACTAGGCGCCGAGGAAGCCCTTTATATCGATGAAAAAGATAGAATCTATGAGGCAACGCGCTGCAATTTTTTTGCGGTTATCGATAAAAAAATAATTACGCCAAAAAAAGGTATTCTGATGGGAATAACCAGAAAAATAGTTATTGAGTTAGCTAGAAAGTTAAAGATTTCATTTTCTGAAAGAGACATTTACCTAAAGGAGATCTCTTCTTTCGAAGAAGCATTTATCACAGCTTCGAATAAACAAATCATGCCAGTCAGATTAATAGATAAAGATAAAGTCGGGAATGGTAAAGTGGGTGAAATTACCAAAAGGCTTATAGTTGCCTTTAGTCAATTGACACAAGGAAAGCAAGGTTAAATTTGATCTATTTTTTTTAATCTTCTTATATACTTTTCTTTTTGAAGAGGTTTGGTTGTCAAAAAAATGTCTACCAATCTTCTTGCTTTATCAAAGTCGATATAGTCGGCTGGAAGAGACAAGATATTTATGTGGTCACGTTCTTTAATATGTTTGACTTGGTCTTCATTATAGCCTAGACCACAATAGATGCCCTTATATCTATTGGCGGTTATAGCAACTCCGTCGCCTGATCCACAGATGACTATTCCCAAAAAGTCGGGGGGATTTTGCAGGACTGCCTTGGCTACTTTCTGAGCAAAGTCGGGGTGATCATCTTCCGGATTATATTCAAAGGCTCCCAGATCTTCAACGCGGATATTTTTTTCTTGGATGTGCTCAATGAGCTTATTTTTAAGCTCAAATCCCCGATGGTCGGCGCCGATAAAGATAGTCATGTAAAATAGATTACCACAGATTACTAGCTGATTTCCACAGATAAAAATATCGGTGGTCATCCGCTATAAATCAGCGGAAATCTTAATCTATGTTTGACACTCATTGCCACTTAAACTTTAAAGCCTTTTCGACCACAGGTCGATCGCCCTTTGGGCGAGATGATCGAGTAGAGGAAGTTATTAACAATGCTAAAAAAGTTGGAGTGAATTATTTTGTTGTTCCCGGGACAGACATCGATACTTCTAAAAAGGCTGTCGAGATTGCTAAGAAGTATGACGGTGTTTATGCTGCAGTTGGAATACATCCACACCATATATACCTATATCAAACATCAAATTTCAAGTATCAAAAAGACAGATTTAATATCAAAAATAAAACAATGAGTCATCCTGGATTTATTTCACCGCGTCTGACGCGGTTTCAGGATCGGCTATCTAAAAAACAGATGCTGAATCAAGTTCAGCATGACATACTACGAATTGAAAAGTTATTGACTAATCCCAGAGTCGTAGCTGTGGGAGAAGTAGGAGTGGACAGACATTATTACAATAAAACTAAATATGCTGATTATCGAATTGATGAATCTTTTATAGGATTGCAGAAAGAATTTTTAAGAAGACAGATAGAATTAGCTATTAAATACGATAAAAGTTTGATTCTGCATAATCGAGAAGCAAAAAAAGACTTGCTTGATATATTGTTGGAGGTTTGGAGTGAGAAGTTGGAGGGGAAAACAGTCTTTCATTGTTGTGAGCCAGATTTTGTAGAGACGGGGCATGCCCCGTCTCTACTACATTTTGCCAAAAAGCACAATATTTATATAGGCGTGGACGGTGATGTGACCTATTGGA
>JACQRR010000166.1 GCA_016206365.1 Candidatus Roizmanbacteria bacterium
AATATGTATATTTGCTATTTGATTTTTGATCTTTGATATATATTTATGCAGTGGTTTTAGCTTGTTCCATTTTAGTACCATACTTAGAGCGGGAAGTTTTTCTGTCGACAACGCCAGCAGTATCAAACTTTCCTCTCACAATGTGATATTTGACTCCCGGCAGATCTTTTACTCTTCCTCCTCGAACCAAAACAATAGAATGTTCAGCTAAATTATGTCCGGTTCCTTGAATATAAGCTGTCACCTCCATTTTATTGGAAAGCCTGACTCTGGCTACTTTTCGTAGTGCAGAGTTGGGTTTCTTCGGAGTCATGGTTCTGACTATAGTACATACGCCGCGTTTCATGGGATTGTCAGCGATGACATACTTTCTTTTTAAGGCATTAAAAATCAGTTTTAATGCGGCTGCGCGAGATTTTTTAATCCTATTTTTCCTCTTTTTTTTGATCAACTGGTTGATGGTAGGCATATTTGCTCAAAAATCTACCGTAATATTTTTCAATTAATTCGGCTGTAACAGGTATTAATCTACCAATTATAACATTTTCTTTTAATCCCAACAAGTAGTCTATTTGGCCTTTTATAGCTGCAGAACTCAAGACATTTGTCGTTTGTTCAAAAGAAGCGGCCGAAAGCCAAGAATCAGTGTAGATAGCCGCCCGAGTTATACCTAAGATTGAGACTTTCCCAACCGCTGGTTTTCCGCCTTGGGCAAGTATTTTTTTATTTTCTTCTCCAAAGCGGATCCTTGAAACAACCTCATCTTTGATAAATGAAGTGTCCCCTTCGTCTTCTATAATCACTTTGTCACTCATTTTTCGTATAATAACCTCAAAATGTTTATCGTGAATATTGATACCTTGAGATTCGTAAACTTTTTGAACCTCGTCAAGTAGATAAAATTGAGCTGCTCTAAGTCCCTTAATCGTTAATATATCGTGGACGTCTAAGTATCCCTCAGATAAAGGTGCGCCAATGGTAACGAATTCGCCATCCTTTACTTTGAGTTTTTGTGATAAAGGAATAATAAAGTCTTGTTGCCGCTGGGGGGTTTTATCAGTAGAGGTTACCTTTATTGTATAAACTTCTTTTTCAGTGTCTTCTTGAACAGAAACTTTTCCATCGATTTCAACTATAGGGGAGACAATTTTTGGTGTTCTGGTTTCAAAAAGCTCTTCCACTCTTGGCAGTCCTTGGGTTACATCGGAAATGACGATGCCTCCAAAATGTCTCACTCTCATTGTCAGCTGGGTTCCTGGTTCACCGATCGATTGGGCGGCAATAACACCAACAGGAACACCAATCCCGACGAGCTTGTTATTTGAGAGATCTGTACCATAGCATTTCTGGCAGACACCGTACTTTGATTGACAATAGAGCGGTGATCTCGTAATAATTTTTTTGATGCCAGATTTTTCCAAAAGATGTATATTATCTTCATCGATAAGCTCGTCTGCCTTCATAAGAACACGTTTATTTTCAGAATGAAGATCTTTGGCTAAGAAGCGTCCTTTTAGTCTATCCATAAATTTTTCTCCACGTACGTCTGTAACGCTTATTGTAAGACCATCGCTTACACCGCAGTCTGTTTCTCTTACAATCATATCATGGGCGACGTCAACCAATCGACGGGTAAGATAACCAGCATCGGCTGTTTTTAGCGCCGAATCGGTTAGACCTTTTCGAGCGCCGCGTGCAGAGATCACATATTCAAATATAGATAATCCATCACGATAGTTGGATTTAGTAGGCACTTCTATGATTTTTCCTAAAGGATCCACCACAAGCCCTTTAATGGCGGATAATTGTTTTAATTGCTCACGAGAGGCCCTCGGTCCCTCTGACTTAATAGCAAGTTTGACTGGATTTTCAGCATCGAGTGCCTTCCAAGTCATATCTGCAAGCTTTTCAGTTATTTCAATCCAAAGTTTATTCGTATAACGTTTTTTTTCTTCAAGGGTGAGAAGCCCCTGTCGATAGTTTTTTTCTACCTTTTCAACCTCTTTTTCGACTTGTTTTAGCATCTCTTCTTTTTCTTCTATGATCTGACAATCAAACACTGAAAAAGAAAGACCCCCAGCAATGGTTGCTCCCCAAAACCCAACTTGTTTCAGCTGATCAATAAGGTTTCCCACTTCTTGATTTTCGACTAACTTCATTGCTTTCATAACAATTTGTTTCAATGTGGAGGCTTTGATTTCTTGGTTGATAAATCGCAGTTTATCTGGAAGGGATTGGTTAAAAATGATACGGCCAACAGAAGTTTTTAAAAATTGATCGTTGATTTTAACAAACAATGGTTGTCTTAAGGCGACTTTGTCAAATTGATAAGCGATGATGGCATTATCTTCATCGGCAAAAAACTTTAGCTCCTCATCCTTTATGCTTTGGTAGGATGCGTCAAAAGTTGTAAGATAATAACAACCTAAAGCCATTTCCTTATTGGGAAGAACAATGGGGGTTCCATCGGCTGGTTTCAAAAGATTATGATAGGGAAGCATTCTTGTTTTCACTTCTTCGATCGATTTTTTCGCAAGCGGTAGAAATACGCCCATTGCGTCGCCGTCAAAATCTGCATTGTATCCGGCGCACACAGTAGGATGAAGTTTTATAGCATACGAATCAGTAAGCACAGGGTAAAAGCCTAAGATCGATAATTTATGAAGAGTAGGCGCACGATTGAGTAAAACCGGATGATCTTTAGAGATTTCTTCTAAAATGTCATAGACTATTGGCTCTTTTTTTTCTAAGAAATTCTTGGCACTTTTTATGTTTGGGGCAAGGCCTCTGACTATAATCTCATGAAGAAGAAATGGTTTAAATAGCTCTAGAGCCATCTCTCTAGGAAGACCGCATTGATATAGCTTCAGCTCCGGGCCCACGATAATAGTAGATCTGCCTGAGTAGTCCACTCGTTTTCCCAAAAGATTTTGTCTGAAACGACCCTGTTTTCCGCGAAGAATATCAGATAAAGATTTTTGGATTTTAGAGGCAGCTCCTTGAGTTCGAGTTCTTCCTCTTGATTTTTGCAGATCGATCAAGGAATCGACCGCCTCCTGGAGCATCCTCTTTTCGTTTCGAAGGATTATCTCTGGTGCTCCTAAGTCTATTAGTTGTTTGAGGCGATTATTTCTGTTGATAACCCTTCGATAAAAATCGTTCAGATCTGATGTGGCAAATTTCCCACCCGGCAGTTGAACAACAGGTCTAAGATCGGGTGGAATAACCGGTAAGACTGTTAAAATCATCCATTTGGGTGAAATACGAGCTTTGATAAAAGACTCGAGGGATCTGACTTTTTTAAGAAGTTTATTTCTTCTTTCTCCCTTTACTTCATTTAGTTCCTTTAGAGCATCTTCATATTTCTTGTTTATATCAAAGACTGATAAAATTTCATAGATCACCTCTGACCCCATGCCTGTCTCGAGAAATTGTTCGGCCTTTTTATCCTTAAGATAAAGAAAATCGTCTTCTTCGATGGTATCTAGAGACTCTAGTGTTTTGATTACCTTCAAAAGTCGATCAAAAAAGGAGACTTTTTGACTTTTTTGTTCAATAAACTTATCTGATAGTAATTTAAGCTGTTCTCGCAGTTTAAACTCGATTTCTTGTTCGGCAATCTCCCTTTGTTCTCTATGAGCAATTTTTTTCAGGAGCTCCTCCTTTTGCTTATTAAAATCGCTCTCGACTTTTTCCTGATTTTCATGGTGTTCTTTTTCAAGGTTATCTAGCTCTTTTTTCTTCTCATCTTCTATAATCTTGAGAGACTGTTTCTGTTTTTCTTTATCGACTTTTTTTATGAGATAAAGAGCATAATAGATGATACGTTCCAACGATTGGGGAGGAATGTCAAGAATGGTGCTAAGTACCGAAGATGGTCCTTTAAAATACCAAATATGGGCAATGGGAGAAGCAAGTTTTATATGACCCATTCGTTCCCGGCGGACAGCAGAGGTGGTAATTTCCACACCGCAACGATCGCAAACGATTCCTTTATATCTGATTCTTTTATATTTGCCGCAGTAACACTCATAATCTTTTGTAGGTCCGAAGATTCTTTCATCAAAAAGGCCGTCCTTTTCTGCTCTGAAGGTCCGGTAGTTAATTGTTTCTGGTTTGATTATCTCGCCATGAGACCAACTCAATATTGCCTCGGGAGAGGCGAGGCTGATACGGAGACCGGAAAAATCGATGAGTTCGTGGTTATCCATAATATCAAACGTCATTCCGAGCGTAGCGAGGAATCCCATTACAAACTTAAATTAATTAGTATGGGGATCCTTCGACTCACTACGTTCGCTCAGGATGACTCCGATTGAAATTTGTAATATCGGAGTCATTTTATATAGTCTATTGCTAACCCCAACGCGTTCAACTCTTTCATTAACACATGAAATGATTCTGGTACGCTGGATTGGGGTATATCAACTTTCTTAATGATTGACTCGAAAGCCTTAGTTCTGCCTCTTACGTCGTCGCTTTTGATGGTGAGCATTTCTTGGAGTGTGTAGGGGACACGATGAGTTTCAAGAGCCCATACTTCCATCTCACCAAATCGTTGACCACCCATCTGCGATTTACCGCCAAGCGGTTGTTGGGTAACCAACGAATAAGGACCTACGGATCTAGCATGAAATTTATCTTCAACCATATGAATAAGTTTCATGATGTAACCGATGCCAACAAATACTTTTTTATCATAGGGTTGTCCAGTTTGGCCATCATATAGAGTTACTTTTCCGTCTGTGGGCAATCCAAGTTTTTTAAGTTCTGAGGTAATAAATTGCTCTTTAATTTTTTCAAAAACCGGCACCGAGATAGTGGTATGTTTATTTTTAGCTATAAGACCAAGAAGAGTTTCAAATAGTTGCCCTAGATTCATGCGTGATAAGATCGATAAAGGAGAAAGTATGACATCAACTGGAGTTCCGTCCTCTAAGTAAGGCATATCCCATTCGGGTAAAATTTTTGAGATGACTCCCTTGTTGCCATGCCGACCGGCAAGCTTATCACCAACAGAGATCTTGCGAAGCTGAGCTGTATTGATAATAATTCTTTTTAATACACTTGGTTCTAACTCGTTTGGATCTTTTTTAGAATCAATTATTTCCAAATTAACTACAGTTCCTCGTTTGCCGTATGGTATACGAAGAGAGGTGTCTTTTACATCCTTGGCTTTTTCTCCAAATATGGCTCGCAAAAGCCTTTCTTCAGCAGTAAGCTCTTTTTCGCCTTTTGGCGCAACTTTTCCCACTAAGATGTCGCCACCCGAAACGTCGGTTCCTACGATAACCAAGCCGTCTTTGTCTAAATTCTGCAGGATCTCTTCTCGAACATTTGGAATATCTCTTGTTAATTCTTCTGGCCCCAATTTAGTATCAACCAAATCGGCGGTAAATTCCTCGGAAGTTATAGAAGTTAATATGTCTTCTTTTATCAGTCTTTCCGAGATGACAAAACCGTCCTCATAACCCAAGCCATTGAGTGAGGTGTATGCTACAACCAAATTTTGCCCTAAGGCAAGCTCGCCGTTGTCAGTTGATGGCCCGTCTACAATTATTTGCCTTTTTTTCACTTTCTGCCCTGGTTCAACTTTTGGTTTTTGATCGAAAACCACATCTTTGTTTGTTTTTTCAAACCTGTTCAATATGTAGGTATATTCTTTACCTGATTTACCTTTGATCACAATTTTTTTTGCGTCAACATAACTTATTACCCCATCTTCCGAAGCTGTGATCGTCCGATTAAGAGCGGAGCTAATCTTTCTTTCTAAACCAGTACCAACGATAGGAGCTTGGGGTTTAACCAGAGGAACTGCCTGACACTGCATGTGTGTTCCCATAAGCGCTCGACTCGCGTCGTCGTTCTGTAAAAAAGGAATGAGAGCTGCTGAAGCCCCGACTACTTGTCGTGGAGAGACATCGATCAAGTCCAGCTTATCAGCTGTAACTTCAACAATTTCTCCTCCTTGTCGACAAACAACATGTTCATCAATTACATAATTATTTTTGTCAATATTAATATTATTTGATGTTATAAAATATTGTTCCTCGTCGTCTGCCTGCAGATATACAATCTCATCCGATAATTTTACTTTTACTTTATCTCCTCGTTTTTCTTTGACTAGTTTTCTATACGGTGTCTCAAGAAAACCATATTTATTCACCCGCGCATATAAAGCCATATAGGTAACAACCCCAATATTTGGTCCCTCTGGAGAGCGGATAGGACAGATTCTCCCGTACTGAGAAGAAGAGATGTCTCGGATAGAAAAGGAAGCTCTTTCTTTTTCAATTCCTCCCGGACCTCCTACGGTAATTCTTCTTAAATTATCTAGTTCAGATAGAGGATTGGTTTGATCTACTATCGTAGAAAGCTGACTTGTTCGGAAGAATGAATTGATGGCAACTATAAGGGGTTTGGAGTTAACTATTTGAGACGGAGCAACATGAGATTCGCTTGTAACTAAACTCATTCTCTCTTTAATCTCTCTCTCGACTCGAACCATGCCTACGCGTATTCCATACATGCTTACGAGTTCTCCAACTGTTCGGAGGCGTCGGCTACCAAGATGGTCAATGTCGTCAAAAGTACCAATGTCTTTAGTTAAATTTATTAAATATTTGATTGTTTCGATTATATCCTTTTTGCTTAAAAGATGGTTTTCCTTTTTGATTTCAACAGCGATATTTAATTTTTTGTTTATTTTGTATCTCCCAACATTAGCCAAAGAGTAACGGCGATGGTTGAAGAATAGATTTTGCAGTGTCTCATAGGCGTTGTCCAAAATCAAAGGTTCGCCCGGCCTTACTTTGCGATAGATTTCCAAAACTGCTGTATCTTTGTCTTTTGTTTGATCTTTTTTTAAAGTTGGCGCAAGATATTTTTCAATCAGTTCCTTATCAAGATCCTGAAAATAGGAGATAATTTGTGTATTATTTTCTCCTTCAAATGCTCTTAAAAGGACGGTTGCCAAAAACTTTCTTTTTTTATTAACTTTCATTTCAATTAGATTATTTTTATTAAGTGTAATATCAAGCCAAGCGCCAATATACGGTCGAATCTCTGAATTATATAGGGTTAGTCCGGTTGTTTTATCAATTTCTGCCGTAAAGTACACGCCAGGGGATCTCACGACTTGATTGATAATAGCTCTCTCAATTCCGTTTATGATAAAACTACCACGGCTTGTCATTTTTGGTAAATTGAAGAAATATACTTCTTGTGGGCGCTCGGTTCCTGTTTTTTTGTTAACGAGCCTTAATTTAAGATAGACCGGGGTATCGTAGGTTAATTTCTTTTGAAGACAAAGTTCTAGAGGATAACGGTGTTCTCCAAAAAAAACATCTTCAAAAAATAGGACAAACTTTTTTCCAGTGTAGTCCTCTATAGGAAAGAATTCGTTAAGGATTTCTTTTAACTCTAGATTGATGAATTTTTCCCACGAGTGTTTTTGGATCTCGATAAGATTAAAGTTTTCAAGTTCTTTATCTTCTTGACCAAGAACTATTTTTTTTTGCGAAGAAGAACTAGATGAATTATTTTGAGCCATCTCTTGGGGAAAGTTTAATTTTTTTATAACAATAAAAAACCCTTATTTTAAAAGGGTATCGAAAAAAGATACTAAACTATACACGAGATAGATAGAATTGTCAAGCGAATTTAATCCTTCGATTTCACTCAGGATTAACCCTGAGCTGTGTCGAACGGGTTAATTTCTCAGAGCTTTCATTTTATCAAGAAGGGTGCCCAAGATGGGTTTATTTTGTTTTGCCTCAGGAAGCTTTTGCGCATTGTCTAAGATCGTTTCTTCAATCTCTTCGGCTATAGTGAGTGCATTTTCTTCTAAGTTTTCTGATAATTCCAATAATTTTTTTAAGGTTTGTCGACCTTTTTTTGTTCCCAATAAGAATGCAACTGCTGTTGCAGCGATTGCTCCAAAGGCAAATCCTAACCAAAGATTCGAGCTTTTGTTATCATTTTGACCTGGCATTTTTTTTAGCATGAAAATGATCGATTACTTTAAATATTGTCTTCAAACCTGAGACGAAACCGGTCAGCTCAGAAAAACTATGCTCTACAGACATTCCGACTTTTTCAAAATTTTCTATAATTCCGTTGACTTTTTTGAGCGTTTTCCTCAGTTCTTTTAAGACAAATATAAGCTGTATTCCAACAACAACCAATAGAACAGTTGTTACGATAAGAACAACGCTTAAAAGAAGTTGCGTGCTATCCATATTTATATTGTGGAAAAAAATTGAGTAAAAGTCAAACTAATTTAATTAATAATTTTCTTTAATAGTTCGGAACTCTTTTTTTGAGCCCAATATTGATTGGATAAAAATAAAGTATCAAAGGTTCCTGCATCAAGCCAGTAGCCGTTCAACTCTGCCCAATGTAGTTTGTTTTCTTTTAGATAAAAGTTATTTACTTCTGTAATCTCGAGTTCTCCTCTTCCGATATAATTTGGATCACATTTTTTAATATAATCAAACACTTTGTTATCATACACATACAAACCTGTCACCGCATAATCTGATGGAGGATCTTTCGGTTTTTCGATAATTTCAATTATTTTAGAATTATCTTTTGGGTCAAATCGAGGTACTCCAAAACGTTTTGGATCAGGCACTTTTTTTAAAAAGACCATCGCGCCGTCTTTAAATTTTCTAACAGGATCTGAAATGTCAGCGTCTGTGGTATTGTCTCCCAACATGACAGTGATCGGTTTGTTGTCTGAAAAATCTTCAGCGACAGCCAATGCGTCTGCGATTCCTCCATCTGGTTTTTCTTGATAGGCAAATTCAAGATGATCTACTCCAAATTCCTTACCATTTTTTAAGACATGAATAAAATGACCAGAATGAGGACCTGACACGACAACTAATATTTCCTTGATTCCTACCTTTACTAAAGTTTGGATGGGATAGTAGATCATCGGTTTATCATAGACAGGGAGAAGATGCTTATTTGTTGCATAAGTCAAAGGATAGAGGCGAGTTCCAAGTCCTCCTGCTAAAATTACTCCTTTCATATTAGTGTGGCAAAATTATAATTTTTAGAAGAAACATAAGCGTAAAAGCAATGAGTATATATTCTACCACAGTCTTTAAATGGAGGCTGTCTTCTATGATGTGGTGATAAATACCCCAGATTATATAAAAAGAAATAAAAATAAAAAGGATGATGAATTCTAAGAGTCGTTCTCCTTTAAAGACATTGAGAGAAAATAAAAATAAAACACCAGCGGTAACTAGAAGAAGGTAATCAAATAGACTTTTCCTTAATTCTTTCTTTAGATGTGTAATGAATTGTTTCATAATTGCTGACTTATAAAATTGATCCTTTGGTTAGTAATAATAATCCTACAAAAATAAAGCCGATAAAAATCATGTGAGCTATATTCTTTCCCGTTATCCTTATAATGCGAAGCTTGGTAACAAAATAAAAATCCAGAATAAGAGCCAAGAGTAAAAAGGTAAGAAATATAAGACTCGAATTAAAAGATAGTTTGCCAATATTATTGTTTTGTGGTGATGTTTTTTGGGCTAAGATAGCTGGTTGTTGCTGTATAGCTGGCTTTTTTGCTGTGATAGGCGCTTTTGCTTCTACTGTATTTGGTCGAATTTCTGGCTCTCTGACCAGAGGGGCGGTGAGAGGTTTGCCAAACATCTCTACCACAATGGTTGTTTCTTCACCATTCAAGACACCATTGGCGACTCCAAAGCCAACTTCGCTGTACTCTTTCCTTAAGATATTGTCTCTGTGAGAGGAGGAGTTCATCCAGGCATCTACAACCCCCTGGCTAAACAAAAAATTTTTTGCCAGATTTTCTCCGGCGTACTCGTACCGATATCCGGAAGAAAGAATAAAATCCCAAGGGGTGACACCGTCAGGGCCATAATGCGACCAATAGTTTTTGGCAAACATATCGGAGGCTTTTTTTTGAGCTGCTGAAGATAGCTGTTCGTTAAATGTCAAGGTTGACAGTTGATATTGCTGTCTTATTGTATTGGTGAGTTGGTATAGTCTATCGATAGTTATATCGGTTGCAAAACCTAAGATATCACCAGATCTTGTATACAGTATCTTAAATCCAAAAGTTAAAAAAAGAGCAAAAAGAAGATAGTAAGTTAAGAAGTCAACATGAAGAGCCTTAGCTCTATAGTTATTTCCTTCTTGTGGAATAAAAAGATGATGAAGGAGATTCTTAAAAGCTTGCATAATAACTCTATAAAAATTTTTTGACGAAATTCATATGACTATTAATATAAATATACATTAAAATAATGCCTACAGTATCAACTATTACATCGCGTATTTTACCTTCTCGTGTAGGGACAAATGTTTGATGAAATTCATCCAAAACAGCATAAAGAATTGAAAAAATAACAGGAAATAAAAGATTATTGTTAACCGAGTAAAAGGCCCGAAATAGGAGAAAATAAAGGATTGCATATTCGATCATGTGGAGGGCTTTAAAAATCAAAAAATCAAATAAAAACTTTCCAGTAACAGTGACACTTAGCCGAGATGAAAGATAAAAGATAAATGCCATCCAGACAATTGGTGGAAGCCAGTATCGTATAAAGCGGGAAAATTTGCCCATATTTGAAATATACAATATTTAATAGATCTTTCACAACTTATAAAGGTTATCAACCCATTTTCATCTTAAGAAGAATGGAGATAATGACGAGGAGAGAATAGGCAAAAGAAGCAAAAGAGAGAGAAGATAAAAGAGCTCTAGTGCTGGTTCCTATAGGATTTATGTTTTGGGCTGTTATTCCTAACACCTCGTCATTTATTTCTTCAGACAATTCAGAGGTAGGTGATTGATCTTGAGTAAATAGAGAAAATTTTGCTGGTGTAATGGTGGAAATAGCTTTAGATGGACGAGTAGTTAAAGTAGCTGTTTTGGTTGGAGTGTTTGTTGGAACAACAGTCGGGGTTGATGATGAGGGAGTTGATTTGGCTGTTAGTGTGGCTGTTGGATTTATGCATGGACTATTAAGCGTATTTTTTGATGGAGTTTGTAGACAAAAATTGTCAGTATCAAATGAAGTTCGACCCAATGTTTTTCCTTTTTCTGAAGATTGATATTGAAAGCTGTCTAGTTCTTTTTGATCGAAATCCAAAAGCCTTACGCTATCGCCGTCATTATTGAACATAGACGTCGATAGTTCATACACGCCGTAAGACTTGGCCGAGATGTAGATGGAAAATTTTTTGGGAGTGGTTCCGCCATTTTCCAGATCGTCGATATACCAACTATCTAGTGAGATACTGAAGTCGTTATCATTATAGATCTCTAGCCATTCGTTAGTATTGCTTTCTGGATAGACCATTACCTCGGAGAGAAAAATGTTGGGGTATGATTGAGGAGTTGGGATAGGTTGGCTGGAATTAGACTCTTCAGATATTGTTGGTGAAATTATAGGAGATGGAATTGGGATGGGTGTGTCTGTTGGCGTTAGGATGCTTGTTGTTGGGGTGGCTAAGGGAGTCGGTGAGATAAGTGATAGGTTAATATTAACGTCAACTGCACTGTTGTTTGCTTCGGTTGTGTTGTAGTTTCCTGAAGAGGTGTATCTTCGTACTCTCAACTTGTATGTTCCTGGTCCGTCATACTGGGTTGAGTTTGGGTTACCAACTTTTCCTTGAATTTCGCTTGACCAATCTATTCCAGATTGAATCGCAATCGAATAGTATTGAGAGTGATCGCTTCCCGAATACCAGCTTAATCCGTTAAATGTCTCGCCAAAATAGTTGGTCGTGGAGGGTTTATACAGATCAATCCGAAGATAGTTGATTCCGGTGCTTGCTCCAGAGACTGTCACCTTAATAGTAAATGGTTCGGCTGAAATTGATTGGGGAGGATTTGAGATAGAGGTCGTTACGGCTAAAGCATTTTTTACATTTAAAAAATAAATTAAGGAGATTAAAAAGATTGAGTAAACAATTTTCCGCTTCATCAAAAATACCTTATTAAAAATGACTCATATATTCAATGGATTATAAGCTACATTATGAAAGATTTAGATTGTTACGATTGTATCTCCATCTCAAGATCATCATAATAGACTTTATTAATTCTTTTTCAGATGATGTAATCCTAAAAATCAGGTCAGAGTTAAGGTTTCTTAAGGAATTCGGGTTGTCTTTAATGTCAACAGCAAAAGTCAAAAAAATTTCCGGTACCCATAATCTATATGAATTAAGAATTAAAGCTTATGTTCAAATAAGATTATTTTACATTTTGTCTTCTCCCGATATTTTTTTAATCCTGCATGGTTTTGTTAAAAAACTAATAAAACCCCTCTAAAAGAAATTGAAACAGCTATCAACCGAAAAAAAGAATTTGACATTTAACAAATTTATAGATATAATAATTTTGTTATTTTAATAAAGATTAACTATGAGAAAAATTAATGATCTAACAAGCTGGGAAACATACGAAAAAAAACTAATGAAGAGAAAGGGATTTAAAAAACTGGCAGAAAAAAACGAAGCCAAATTTGAATTGGTTCGAAGTTTAATCGCTGCCCGGCTCAAAAAAAATCTAAGCCAAAAAGAATTGGCGCGGAGAATCAAAACTAAACAGCCGGTTATTTCCAGATTGGAGAACATGCAGTCTTACCCCACTTTAACACTGCTCGATAGAATCAGCAAAGCACTTGATACTAAACTTCACATTTATTTTCGGTAATTAACGGGGTCGCTTATAAAAAAAAGAACAAATCTTACACCTTAGAGGTGTAAATAAAGTAATTTATCACTCCTAACAATCTAATTGCAGTGTATTAAATTTTAGTCGATCAAATCAAACTCTTTTAATTATTCAATTAAGTATTTTAGATTTTACTAACGCCATCTTTCACTCCAGAAGTGTTACTATATGAATCTAGACCAGAATAGCGCGGTCTGCTTTCACTTGAGAAAATTGATTAAAGACCGATCTCATAATATAATTACTCTAATTGAAGTTATGACTCATTTTGAACAAGGTACGACTTTCGGACTTGATCTAGGGACTTCCGGCATTAAAGGCTTGGTAATTGACGGAAGAGGAACTATATTGGCTTCAGACTATAGAGAACACCCAACCTTATCAGATCAACCCGGTAGAGCTGAACAGTATCCGTTGGTTTGGTGGCAAAATATTGTTGACATCACTAGAGTTCTCATTTCTCAAGTTGATCCCCGTAATATTGAGGGTGTGGGTTTATCCGGACAGATGCATGGATTAGTTACCTACGACGAGGATGGGGGAGTAATTAAACGCGCGATCATCTGGCAGGATGGGCGCTCGGAAAGACAGGTTCAAGAGATTAATGGACGTTTTGGTGAACCTGCCTTATACAAAATTACAGGCCTACCAATGTCCACTGGCTTTTTACTCCCTTCCCTTTTGTGGATTATGGAGGAGCATCCTGATTTATACCAACGAATTGCCAAAGTGTCTTCTCCCAAAGATTTTCTTGCCCAGATGTTAACGGGAGTACTTCGCAGTGAACCAACTGATGCCCAAGCTACCGGAGCCTACGACTATCAAAAAGACGATTGGTCTCGTGAAATAATTGAAGGAGTAGGGCTACCGGTAGGAATCTTTCCTGAAATTAGAAAAACAAGCGAACCTTATGGGTATACTAATCAAGCTGCTGAAGCGATGGGTCTTCCAAAAGGAATACCTGTGTTTGGAGGAAGTGACCAGAGCATGTCTGCCATGGGAACTGGTCTTATTAGGGAGGGCCAGGCGTCAATCGCCATCTCAACCGGTGGACAATTTTTAGTCATTGCACCCAAGGGAAAGCTCGATAGCAAAAGACGCCTTCATAATTTAAATCATGCCCTTCCAGAGATAGGCCTATATATGGCGGCCACTTTATCTGCCGGATATTCTTTGAAATGGCTCAGAAATATGTTCGGCAAAAAAGATCTAAGTTATGATGAGTTTTTAAGCGGCGTGGAAAATATTCCTGCTGGCAGTGAAGGCCTTATCTTTCTGCCATTTCTTGTTGGCGAGCGAACTCCCTACCGTAATCCCAATCTGCGTGGTGGTTTCTTTGGGCTTTCAGATCGTCATACAAAACTTCATCTTGCTCGGGCGGTGCTGGAGGGAGTAGCCTACTCGATGCGAGACTGTTTGAAAATTTTTCGCGAACTAAATATCCCTATCGATGACGTAATTTTAAGCGGTGGAGGTAGTAAGAATCCAGTCTGGAGACAGATAATTACGGATGTGATCGGGATTCCTATAAGAACGATAAACATCGCTGATCACTCGCCTTTTGGGGCTGCGGTGTTTGCCCGCTTTGCTCAAGAAGGACTGGAAAAATTATCAGAATTTTACGATAGGGCTATCGAACAAGCGGATAAACTAAATCCCAAGAGAGAAAATGAAGCTAAATACGAGAAATTATTTGACAGATATAAACAATTGGCAGGCTATGCAAATAGCCTACCCCCTTAATATTTTCTACTTTTAAGGTTGAATATATTTACCGTTATTCCGCATGATATTTTAGATTTCACTGACGCCACCTTTCACTCCAGAGGAATTTGTTTATAGTTTATTGAATAAATTTTCGATTTGACGTATGCTGGGTTTAATGAAAAGAAAAAAGACGTATCGACGAAAATATAAAAGAAGCACTTTTCATGAACCTAGCACTATTACTATTAATAGTTTGGCATAATATTTCAGGCATGACAAAACAGTTTCAGGCTAAAAAAAATATAGAACTTTCAGAGGAATTGATGAACTATTTGATTTCTAAAAAAATTAAAGCAAGGCCGAATTATTCATATGTTATTTTCGTTGAAGGAAATGACGAATTTAATAGAATGAATAATAAACTTGTGGAAGGACTAATCGAAGAAGGTAGAAAAGTGATAAGAGCGGAAAAAACAAAAAATGTTAGAAAACGCTGGATTTTCACAGTTGTGAACTAAAAGCTCTCAAAACTTCTGAAGTATTCTTAATTAAGTTTTAGACCTAAACCTCGCCATCCCTGTCCCTAACGTAGTCATAAGGTCGTAGTGGAATTTCACTCTGGAGCTGTTACAACACTTTATCTTACTATTTGCAATCTCTCTCGGCTTAGTTTCAAGAGTTTTAAATAGGGTAAAAAAAGCATGGTTATTCATAATTCTCCTCTCATACATCTATCCAAAACCGAGTCATAGAGATCTTTGAGAAGATCTTTTTGTTTGAGTAAAAGTTTTTTAAAATCTTTTTGCGAAAAAAAAGTCGACACTTTTTGTTCCGGCCGATAGTTATAATTCCAAAAGTAAATATCATCCCCATTACTTAAGAAAATAAATTCTACAGGTAAAGATTTTGCATAATCTAAGGCTTGTTTTTTTCCGAATCAGGGATCTTTAGAGAATCTTTTTGTCTCGATTACTGCTAATGGTCTGCCACGTCGATCTTTAAGTAAATAGTCGCAACGACCATCTTTTGTAGTTTCTTCAGTTGAGACTTGATTTTTGTCTTCTATATCCCAACCTATTTGGCGAAGTAATCGGTCAACAATTATACGCGAGTCTGTCTCTCTGAAAGTTTTTTTTCTATGGTCGGATTCTATATCTTCTTTAAGTTTTTTATATGAGTATCGGTCATTAGCTCCTATTTTAGCAGTTTCGGAAAGAAACAGAAGACAAATTGCTAGATTGCTAAATTGCTGAATCAGATACAATGCTGCACCTGATTTTATTGCGCTAGTAACGTTTGAGAATGTCTGATGTTCTGATGTGGTTGAATTGTTGAATAAGATTGAGTTTAATCAATCTAATACCACTCCGCTATCAAACATCAATATTTGATAGCTTCGTTAGGTATCATACCCAACGTAGCTGTTATTCAATTCATGAAGACATGACAGCGAAGTGGTATTATAACTAATAAATAGCATAAATATATATGGCAAAATATATGCTAATATGGTAATATATTTATGAATACGATTTTTGAGTGGGATGATGTTAAGAATGCGGAAAATTTACAAAAACACGGAGTGAGCTTTGAAACAGCACAATACGCATTTATAGATCCAAATCGTATAATTGCAGAAGACGTTGCGCATAGCAGTAAAGAAAAGCGATATTATGTGTTCGGAAAAGTAAAAGGAGGGATATTAACAGTCCGTTTTACTTATCGTGGCAACCTTATTAGAATTATTGGTGCCGGTTACTGGAGAAAGGGTAAAAAAATATATGAAAAACAAAATAAAATATACAAATGAACCGATTGAAACAAAGGTAATCAGCGATTTTTTGCCTAAACCTGAGGATTTGATTCTAAAGGAAAAAAGAACAAGGGTAACTTTAACTCTTACTGAGAAAAGTTTAGAATTTTTCAAAAGTGCCGCTAAAAAACATAAAGCTTCATACCAGGCAATGATCAGAAGACTTCTAGACTTTTATACTGCAAATCAAGCGAGCCAGTAAAGAATTTTTGTCAACTTATCTTCTTTGGAATAGTCGGTCATTAGCTCCTATTTTAGCAGTTTCGGAAAGAAACAGAAGACAAATTGCTATATTGTTAAATTGCTGGATTGTTGGAAGATTTACTCATATTTTGAGCCTTGACAAATTAGAAGTAATTTTTGCTATAATATTGTTAATCACTAGGGAGAATACGACCCATAGACTACGTGTCTATGAGCGACGCCTCCCGTTTTTATTTGGCATAAATTCTAACCGCTGCTTTTCTCGATACAAGAACACTTTATATTCTTGAAACCTATCAAGCAAGCTTGACTCCGAGTGTTTATTGGGGATAATAATCTTGTATAGTTTATTTTTACTTAATAAATACTCGTGTAGACAATAAAAATCTCCATCTCCGGATACAATGATTGCCTTATCATAAAGTTGGAATTGAATAACAGCTGAGTGTAAAACAATTTCTGCGTCAACATTTCCTTTAGGTTTGCCTTGTTCATCATTAACAGTTGGTTTGAAAACCAATTCATAACCGCAAGATTTCAAAAAATGGTAAAGCTTCTTGTTTTTCTTAATAAAGCCTATAAATAAAAATGCCTTCTCAACTTTAAATTTATCTCTTAGATAATTCCTAAATTTTTTAAAATGGGCTTTGGCGATGCGTTGAAGCAGAGAGATCGAGATTTTATAATATATTTAGAGAGAATAGACGTGCAGGTAATAGGTGACAATATTTGAATCTTTGTGGACGAGTTTAACGTAAGACAAAGCGCAGCCTACAGAGTAGCTGCCTCGATAGAGATCGCCATCGGCGACTGACAGGACGCTGTTTGCTGAGCCGTTGATATCAAGGCCGTTGTGAGAGCTGTAGATTCTACCCACCCAGGTATTACGAGTTGCCCAGGTGCTTCCGTATCCCTGCTCTAATTCGATAGCAGGGTTAAGCGGCCAGTCCCAGCCACCCGTTGGGTTGAATGAGTCTCCATCGGAAGAACCACATCCTGAACCTGAGCAATTTCTATAATCAACGGACTTTAAATAATTAAATGGATTTGTTACAGACCCGTTTTCTTGGACTATGAAATGAAGATGTCCGCCAGACGAGTTGCAGGAAGCACCGGGAATAATTGAGGCGATGGTCTCGCCTTTTTTTACTTCTCTCAATTTAGTTTCGCTGCCTGCTCCAGAGATAATGCCTTGAATAGCTGCATATTCTGCTCTAGCCTGTTCAAGTAGGTGTTGATAGATTTTTTCATCACTTTGAGTTACGTTAAGAAGCTTTTGTTTGGCAGCTTTTTGATTATCTAAATCGTTCTTTTGTCGATTTAGCTGTATTTCTAATGCGTTTAATTCGGCTTTTTTTGCTTCTCTTAAGCTTTTTTGTTCTTCAAAATTCAGTTTGGTTTCTTGCACCTGGACGAGAAGCTTTTGATTATTTTCTTGAGTTGTCTTGAGGTATTTAATTTTATTGATAAAATCATTGGCATTTTGACTATCAAAAAGCATAGCAAAAAAAGATACCGTTCTATTTTTGTAACCCTCAACTACTTTTCTCAACAACAGTTTCGACAGATGATCAAGAGCTGTGTCAAGTCCTTCGATTCTTGAGGTTAAGATCTCTATTTCTTTTTGAGTGGATATTATTTTTTCCTCAGTCTCTTGAATTTTGAGGGCCGTGAGATTGATTTGAACAGTCATGTACTGGATTTGAGCAGAGAGGGTGTCTCTTTGTTGTGCCAAATCATTGAGTTTTCGCTGATATTCTTCAATCTTTTTCGCCACCTCACCTGCATTTTGTTGGGCAAAAACAATTTGAGCAATAAGAAGAAAAACAATAAAAATGAGTGAAAAGAAAATTTTCTTCGCCATGTATTAATTATAACGAAGAATCAAATAACATGAAGCTGTTTAACTCTATTTATTTTTGATTCGCTAATAATTTTTTGATTACTGACTTACTTTCTTTTAGCGAACACACAAAATTTGCTCCTGCATTTTTAATTACGCAGTTATTCTATTACTCTTGAAGTGAAATTGAGGAGTATTACAACTTTTGAGATGCTCGCATTACATTAAATGTTGTAATTTTTTCAGTCTTCAAATATTTTATAGTTTTATTTTAAAAAACTTATTTTTTGAGTTTTGAAGTTTAGTCTTACTTCGTAGTTATTTAGTAATGCAGTCCCTGCTAAAGCTTCGGAGCTCTCAGTTAAAGTAGTAAAGACTTCTTTCCAACTCTCATTTAAGTTTACCTCAATCGAAAAAACTAACTCTCTGCTTGTTCGTCCGCAGGGAAGCCTATTTTAATAAAGTAAAAAATTTTTTTAGGAAATTTTTTCCTGGCTTTTTCAAATACTTCTATTTGGTTTTTACCGATAAAATATTTCCCCGAGTCAACTTCAATTGCCATGAACTTTCCTTTATTTTCTTTTTCAAGTCTATCTTTGACGGCATTATATATGTTTTCTCCTTTTTGAGCTAGTTGATCTGGATAAATTGTAGGTAGAGGAGAGTATGTTTTATTCATAACTTAAGAATAACAAAAAAACTATCGTTTTTCAAATTTTTAAATCTTCAAATACTTTTGGATGGCGAGGAGTGTGGCGAGGATGGCGATTCCAACTCCAAAAATTAAAGAGAGGAAAAAGGCTGTAGATAAAAATGCTGCATTAAGAGGCCACACTGTTAACTTTGAGAGGAAGAGTGAAATATTAAGTTGAGAGATATCTTTTAGATATGGGACAAAAAACGGTTTAAGATAAAGCAAAAGCGCTAAGATTATTACAAAAGATCCGGCAGAGGCTGTAAAACCAAATAAAATCGCCTCAAGAAGAAAAGGTTTTTTTATGTAAAATTTGCTCGCTCCCAGGAGACGTAAAAGTTCTATTTCGTCTTTTTTGAGGGCTATTTTAAACAATGTGGTGGTTATCAAAACCAGAATAGACAAAAAAATGAGAAATAGAAAAAAGACTACTGTAGTCTTTCGCAAAATATCGGTGAGCGTGAGGAGGCGTTCGAGGATATCTTTTTGGAAATTGACTTCATCAACCCCCGCCTGTTTTTTTAAAAAATTTGCCAGCTCGGGGAGATAAGACGGTTTTTTTGCAAATATCTCTAAAGATGCGGGTAAGATGTCTGAGGAGACCATCTCGAGAAGAAGCGGGTTATCTTTGTTCAACTCTTTATAAATTTTGTAAGCCTCCTCTTTAGATACATATTTTATCGACAGGATTTTTCCAGAATTCATTAGTGTATCGCGTACTTTAAAGATCTCGTTCTCAGGAGTATTTGTTTGGAAATAAACTGTCACTTGCGGTCTGGTTTCAACATATCCCAAAAGGCCGTACAAAAAACTCAGCGAGATAAACATGATGGTGGATAAAAAGAGTGTAAAAAATAAAATCAAAAAAGCTGCTAATGATTGATATGGAGTCCTTCGAATCGAGGTAAATACTTCTGTCATATTTCATAACCTCCTTTTCTTTGATCTTTGCTGAGCTTGCCTTGTTTTAAGACTAAAACCCTTTTTTGAAAGCTATTGACTACGTCTGTATTATGAGTTGCGACGATGATAGTTTTTGTTCCTTCTAATTTTTTAAAGATTTTCATGACTTCCCAGGTAGTCTTTGGATCTAGATTGCCGGTTGGTTCATCTGCTAAGATGATATCTCTATTGCCGGCGATAGCTCTTGCGATTGCAACTCTTTGTATCTCTCCAGCTGAAAGTTGGAGGGGAAATGTCATTTCCTTTTTTGCTAAACCTACAAGGCTTAAAGCTTCCCCGACTTCTTTTTTAATTTGATCGTCTGACAGATCACTAACTTTTAAACTCAAGGCGATGTTTTCGTATACGTTTTTATCAAAAAGAATTTTAAAATCTTGAAAGATCATTCCGATTTTTCTTCTTAAAATCTCTACTTGATCGAAGTGCCTTGAGGCGATGTCAAAATCGTCAACTAATATGGTTCCATTAGTCGGGAGGAACTCTCGAAGGATTAGTTTAAGGATGGTAGTTTTTCCTGCGCCTGATGGACCAACAATAAAAATAAACTCTTTATCTTCGATCTCAAACGAAACCTCATCAACTGCAAGATTTCCTAAAGGAAATTTTTTTGTAACGTTTTCGAATTTAATCATGGTTTTATTGTCATCCTGAACCCCGATATTCATCGGGGTAAACTCCGTGAAGGATCTAGCGACCGAAGGGAGCGTTATTGCGCTACGCTAGATTCCTCGCTTCGCTCGGAATGACGCGGGGCGCTATTAAAGCACTTCAACAAGTCCAACGTCCATTAACCAGCCTGCTTTCTCCGAGCTGAATGTCTCACCCCAAACGCGGACTTTTTTGTTGATATATTGAGATAGATCTACCGTGGTAGAGGTTAAATATACGTTCTGTGATTCGCCTCCTGGTCGTTCAAGATGAAAGTTCCCCTCACCGTCGATTCCCCCTTCTTCTAAGACGCCTTCGGCTTTATCTTTGAAGGTTTTTTTATCGGCAATTCCTGCGGTTTTTTCAACTTTTGTTTTTGCTACTTGTGTATCCTTAGCCGCCTTTTTTTTCGTGAAACTAAAAAGAAAACCAAGAATTAAACCAGCGACAACTGCGACGAGGAAGAAAGAGAAAAATTGGCTAAATGTAAAGGCATTCTCATTGGTTTTAGAATCCAAATCATGAATTAAGTTTTTGCTGCCAGGAACACTTTCCATAAGAAAAGCTTAGCAATAAAATTGTTAAAAAACAACCTTAGGCATTTTTTCTCAGGTATGCTTCGATAAATCCGTCAAGCTCTCCTGCTAAAACAGCTTCTACGTTTGTTTGTTCATAATCGGTTCGAAGATCTTTGATCAATTTGTAAGGATGTAGAACGTATGAGCGAATTTGTCTACCCCAAGAAGCAATTTTTACTTTCTTAAACGAATCGATTTTATTTTGTTTTTTTTCCTGTTCGATCTGCCAGAGTTTTGCGCGTAGGAGCTTGAGGGCATTTTCTCTGTTTGCTCCCTGATATCTCTCTTCCTGGCTGGAAACTGTGATGCCTGATGGTTTATGTGTCAATCGAACTGCAGTCGCAACTTTATTAACATTCTGCCCCCCCTTACCGCCGCTTCTATAAAATTGCCACTCAATGTCCTCATCTCTTATAGGTATTTCTTTATCCTCTATAATCGGTAAGACTTCGACTAAGGCAAATGAAGTCTGTCTCAATCTATCAGCGTTGAAAGGAGATTGTCGTACCAGTCTGTGAACTCCAGCTTCTGCTTTTAGATATCCGTAGGCAAAAGAGCCGTAAACGTTCATCGTTGTGCTTTTTATTCCGGCTTCCTCTCCAGGGACTCGGTTAAACTCCTCAAATTTCCAGCCTTTTTTTTCAAAATAACGAGCATACATGCGGAAGAGCATCTCTGCCCAGTCCATGGCTTCTGTGCCTCCTTGCCCGGCATGGATGGCGAAAATAGCATTTCCTTTATCGTAAGGGCCTGAGAGAAAGAGAATAATTTCATATTTATTGATTAATTTTTCTGCTTCTTTTAATTCTCCTTCTTCAAACATAAGCTGCATTATTTCAATATCTTCTATTTCTCTTTTCAGATCGTTAATTTTTTTCATGACTTCAGTTGCTTTTTTGCTATCCTGCCAAAAATTTGCATCATAAGTCTTTTTTTCCAATAAAGAAACGTCCTCTTTTTTCGAGGGCAAATTGGCTTTTGCAATAATATTATCAAGTTTTTTCTTTAATTCTTCTTTTTCCATATTTAGGATGTTAATTTAAAGGCTCTGATATTTTTTTGTTTAGCGTTTGGATATTCCCAGGACCGCAAAAAAAGGTCATAAGCAACTTCTCTATTTTTTAAAGGAGGAAGACCGGGATCATGGAGGTATAAACTTTTATTATTATAGCCAAAAACAACAACTAAATGACCAACATATCCTTCTTTTTTATTCAGTATTTTAGAATTTACGTTACAAACAACAAGATAGCCTTTATTAAGTAATTTCTTAATATCATTTAACATAGGTAAAATTTTTTTTTGGATTTTAACTTTTGAGTATTCTAGGGCATTTTTTTTCTCATAATCTATATCACTATATTTATTTTGAACCTTAACGACATTTTCATCTTTAGTCCATTCTCTCAAATAATTAAGTCCAAATTTTGCAAATTTTACATAGTCAAATAAAGTAAGATGCAAAACATCAAAACCCATTTTCTTCATGTTTATTAGTCCAACCATTGGCCAAGTCCATAAGCCCTTCTTTTTACCTGTAAATATTTCCAGTTTTTTCCAACCAAAAGTTTTATTAGGTAAGAAATATTTTAAAACCATTCTAATAGCAGCTTGGTCACAGTGAGTATCATCCGAAGTGTTTGAATAAAAAGGAACGCGCTTAATTATCATGAGGCAATTATATCAGCAACAAATATGCTTTATTTAAATATTTCTGATTTGAGACTTTTGGCTAGATCGAGAAAAAATTCTTCCATTTCTTTTTGATAAAAAGGAAAGAGCTTGGGGGAGATAAAATCGTATATTTATGGAATTTTGTGCTTGTGCCAATTCCAGAAAGTCAAGTTGTCTGGGAGTGAGTACATTTTTTCCCATAGTAAATATTCTATTGCGCGCGCTTTATATGGATCAAGTTGATCCTTTATCTTTGGCCAAGCTTTTTTTACTTCTTCCCGATCAAGCTTTTCACCCTCATCAAGGCCATAGTTGATAAGCTGAACCAATCGCCAAAGGCGATATTCTTTTGGGTATTTTTTTCTGAAGGTTTTTTCGTCCGTCGACCAATTCCACATTTTAAATATATCATACACTACAAAACGAGGGTTCTATGAGTTTAAGTATGGTAACTTTTTACCTCATAGTCATCTCGAACGAAGTGAGAGATCTAGGCGCTTTAGCGCCGTAATATTACGCTTCGGAACGTCAGACGTTCCTTCGCTAGATTTCTCGCTATCGCTCGAAATGACAAAAAAACACTAAAAAACTTGTACCACAAGTTTTTTATCGACTTTAAATCATTATAATAATCTAAAATATCAATTTCTTACCATACTTAATTTCATAGAACCCGTATTAAATCAAATACTCCGCCTTGTGTCAACTCTTGCCCACCACGGTCGCAATCACTCCTCCTTGTTTTTGAATCGGATCATGGGTAACCGGCCCCAACGACGCGATAAACTCGTTGATAATCTTATACGCCAAATCCGAATGGGCGCGCTCGCGG
>JACQRR010000167.1 GCA_016206365.1 Candidatus Roizmanbacteria bacterium
CAGTAAAAGACCGTGCTGTAGTCTCGCAGATAGGTAATCTGCAAAGGTTAGGCGTAAAAAAGGCGGTTATCTCATCTTCCGGAAATGCTGCGATTTCAGCAGCGTATTATTGCAAGAGGGCAGATGTTGATTTGGATATTTTTGTTTCTCCCAATATACTTAAACAGAAGTTAGACAAACTCAAGGAGGAAAAATCACAGATATATATTACGAGTAGACCAATCAAGGAAGCACACGAATTTTCTCTTAAAACCGGTGCTTTTAACCTCAGACAATCAAAAGACAAATTTGCATTATCGGGTTATGGCAAAATTTCTGAAGAATTAATTACTCAACAACCCGAAATCGACGCAATATTTATCCCGGTAAGTAGCGGCAGTATCTTAGTAGGAATAGGAAGAGGATTTAAAAAGCTCGGCAAAATACCAGCTCTTCATGCCATACAAACAGAAGCTATTAATCCTATAGCCTCGCAATTTGATCATGATTTTACTCCAATAAGTAAGAGCTTAGCAGATGCTATAGTTGCGAGAGTGACACCGTTAGAGAATGAAATCATTGAGTTTATCAGGTTAACGGAGGGAGGCGGCTGGGTTGTTTCAGACAGCGAAATATTAAAAGCGCATGATTATCTGACAAATCACAATTTTACCTCTTCGTATGAAGGAGGAGCAATGTTGGCAGGGTTTTGGAAAGCAGAAAGAAAAGGCATCAAATATAAAAACCCTGTATGTCTTTTGACGGGAACATTTTATGCCTAATTGGAAAAATAGCTTTAGCAATCAAAGTTTTTTTTATATCACCCCTGATGTCAAAAGGGGATTGGGGTTGGAAAACATTCTTCCTCACTTTCATATTATTTGTTCCTATTTTGATCCTTTAATACCAGTTCTTAGAAAGCAAAACGCAAATATATTTTGTTTGGAAGAAATTGATCAAAATCAAAAAGAGGTTTTTAATAATTCAGGGAAATTGCTCGAGAATCCTCATGTGAATAATTACATTGCGAAAAATAGCCGTGGAGGAACTAACGTTCTTTTATTTAAGCCGTCAGTCAAAACTGAATTGATATGCGAAGAAATGGCTTATCGTCTGTTGGTAAATAGCAGCCATTTAAACAGGAAATATGAAAACAAGATTTCGTTTCATGAATTAGTCGCCGAAAACTTTCCTCAAAATGCCGTACCGGCGGTCATAGGTTATTTAAAAAATTTTAGATTTGGAATTCTTGTCAGGCAATTTGGATTGCCTTTTATAATTCAATTTTCACTTGGGTGGGCCGGCAAAACGACATTTTTGATTAGAGAAGAAAATGAATTTAACGAACTCATTAATCGCTTTCCTGATACTCCGGTCAAGATATCAAAATACATTAAAGGATTTACTATATTGAATAATGCTTGTATCTATAATGGCCGAATTCTTATAAGCCCTCCTGCTTATCAACTCAGCGGATTTAAAGAATTATCCTCTAGCCCTTTCGTTACCTGTGGCAGGCAATGGCCGGCGGAATTTTTGGCAAATGAGAGCCGGAAATTGATTTTTGATCTGACAAACCAAGTAGGAAAGATCATGGCGATTGACGGGTACAAAGGTTATTTTGGTTTAGATTTCATAATCGATGAAGAAAGTGGAAAAGTATACATATCAGAAAACAATGCCAGATTTACAGCTTCCAGCGCATTTTGGACAAAGATGGAGATAGGAAGAAGCATAACGCCTCTGATGGCTTATCATATAGCCCATTTTACCGGTGTTGACTTGGGATTGAATTATTTAAACGATGGGGACATCTGTGCTTCACAAGTGATTTTTAGGGATAAAAATATTCAGCCAAAAAATCTTGAAGAGGTTGGATTTGGAGTTTTTACTCATTTTGACAATAAATGGAAACTTACAAAATCTGAATACAAACCAGAGAAATTAGGTACGGATGAAATTATTTTTATGAAAAGAGCACAAATAATCAGTGATGACGGTGAAATATCCCGCGTTGAAACTAAAAAGGAAGTTGTTCAAACAACTGACAAGTTACAGGATTGGGTGAGAGAGTTACTGTGAAAACTTCATCTTGTTCTTAAAATTGATACAAACATCGTAGTAACAGCTGATCCCATAAATGCAAATGTAATCCACCCGATAATATTACCCCATTTTCCTGACCTGTATTTACCAACGATCCTTTCATCATTGGCAATGCGGATTATGATAGCAATTAGAGGTACAGCAACGATACCATTTATAATCGCCGTATAAAATAGGGCTTGGATAGGATTGATACCTAAAAGGTTCATAAGTGCTCCGATTAATGTTGATAAACCGATAACGAGATAAAACGCTTTTGCCTCAGTTAACTTTTTTGCCAAGCCTTCTTTGAAACCGAATGATTCAGCTATAGAATACGCTACCGAACCTGCCAGGATTGGTACGGACTGGAGTCCAATACCTACAATGCCGAAGGCAAAAAGAAGATATGCAAAATTTCCAGCCAATGGTCGTAAAGCTAATGCTGCTTGTTGAGGTGTTTCTATATCTGTAATGCCGTTAGTATGTAAGGTTGAAGCTGTTGTAAGCATTATAAAATAAGCGATCAACTGGGAAAAAAACATTCCCGCCGCGGTATCTTTACGCATATGATGAATTTCCCCCTCAACAACTTCCGGCGTTTCTTCAAATTCCTGTATCTTGCCTTCTTTGATAGATTCTTCGACTTCTTCAGCAGCCTGCCAAAAAAAGAGGTAAGGAGAGATAGAAGTACCTATAAATCCGACTATTGCCATTAAATAATTCATATCCAGACTGATTGTAGGTATAATAGTTTTTATAAACACCTCGATCCAATTCTGATTGGTTAATATGGCTGTCAGGCTGTAAACCAGAAGGGAAAGGCCCATCCATTTCAAATAGCGCGAATATCTGTCATATGGGACAAAGATTTCCATAACTATTGTTAATATAGTTACGATGCTTAGCCAAAAAATAAATGGCAAGCCAATAACCATTTGGAGTGAAGCCGCCATTGCTCCTAGGTCTGCTCCGATATTTACCACGTTGGCAAACATCAAGAGTATTGTAGCCAGAAGAAGTAATTTTTTTGAATAAAATTTCTTGATTGCACCTGCAAGTCCCATTCCCGAAACCATGCCTATTCTTCCGCACATTTCCTGGATGGTAATCATCATGGGTAAAGAAATTAGAGCCAACCAGTTAAGTCCATAACCGAATTTTGCACCGACAATCGAATAGGTAGCTATGCCTGAAGGATCATCATCTGCAGCTCCGGTGATGAATCCGGGACCGAGCCTGCCGAATTTGTATTTAACTAATTTAATCACCCTCAATATTTTTTCCATGTTATTAATTATCAGTCTACTCCTCATTAAACCGCTATTTCAAGATAGCTAAATTTTGAGGTATAATAAATGTCTTATGGAAGAGTTACTAAATAGAATTACGGAACTTGCTGAGAAACTGAAAATAGAGGATAAAAAAAATAAAATCAGACAGATAGAGACCGAATCTTCAGATTCTTCATTTTGGCAGGACAGAGATAGGTCAGCTGGCAAAATGAAAGAATTGACGAGACTCACAAAAACGGTCAAGAAAATAGAAGAGATAAAAGGGTTAATCCATGAAAAAAAGGAGTCTGAAGCTGAAAAGGAAATTGAAGTTCTTGAAACGGAATTATATTTTTCAGGAGCTCATTCAGAGTGTGGAGCAATAATGTCAATACACGGAGGGCAAGGGGGCACTGAGGCGATGGATTGGGCGGAGATGCTATTTAGAATGTATCTTCGTTTTATTGAAAGCAAAGGTTGGAATTACGAAATTATAGATAAAGTCGCAGGAGAAGAAGCAGGGATTAAAAGTGTCACTATCACAATTGCGGAAATTATGGCTTTTGGTTATTTGAAAGGAGAGGCAGGAGTTCATCGCTTAGTCAGGCAATCCCCTTTCAATGCAGACAAATTAAGACAGACATCTTTTGCTTTGGTAGAGGTGATACCGATACTGGAGGAAAATAGCGAAGTAGAGCTAAAAGACGATGATTTAGAATGGGAATTTTACAGAAGTGGGGGAAAAGGCGGTCAGAACGTCAATAAAGTCTCTACAGCCGTAAGATTAAGGCATAAGCCTACGGGGATTGTAGTAGAGTGTCAGGAACAGCGTTATCAGGGACAAAACCGCGATACCGCACTAAAGATATTAAAGGGTAAACTTTGGCAGATGATGGAAGATCAAAAGGTTACCCATCTATCAGAGTTAAAAGGTAAATTTAAGATGGCGTCGTGGGGAAATCAGATAAGATCTTATGTTTTACACCCTTATCATTTGGTTAAAGATTTGAGGACGGGATATGAGACTACCGATAGTAGGAAGGTACTCGACGGGAAAATCGACGAATTTTTAATAGCCTACTTGAAAAAATTCTTATCCGCGGTATAGTTAAAGTTATATGAAAACATCAGATCTGCCTAAAGATATAATTATAGATAACCCTCCTAAAGACTCTTTGCTACACGAATTAGAAGGGTCAGAAAAAAAAATAATCTCTAAGAAAAGTATTGTTTGGAGTTTAGTCATAATCTTTTTTGGGATTTTCAGCGGATTTGTATTGTCGAATTTGACAAGGCCATCAACTTCCGGCGGAACAGGAACCCAGATAGGAGGTACTGCTAAATCTAAAACGATAGTTGGGTCAACTGATGCCAAAGTATTCCGTGATTCTGCAGAAGGAGATTTAGAGGTCGGCGGCATTAACGGAGAAGGAACTCATAAATTAACTAGACCTGGAGGTGAAAGTCAGACGGTATATTTAACTTCTTCCGTATTGGATCTTAATCAATTCCTGGGTAAAAAAGTTCGTGTCTGGGGTGAAACGTTCGCCGCACAACAAGCCGGGTGGTTCATGGATGTAGGAAAAGTAGAAGTCTTATGATCCTCTTTGACCGTGTAGCCAAAAAATACCCAAGCCATATAACGGCTTTGGAAGATATCAGTCTTAAAGTGGATCGTGGTGAATTTTTATTTTTGGTCGGACCTTCAGGAGCAGGAAAAACTACAATTCTTCGACTTCTCATCCGGGAGATACTTCCAACAGGCGGTTCAATCATTTTTAATGACTGGAAAGTCAATAAACTTAAGAATAGTGAGGTGCCTTATTTAAGGCGGCAGATAGGTTTCGTATTTCAAGACTTTAAACTTCTGAATGATAGAACAGTAAGTGAGAATATAGCAGTTGCCTTGGAAATATTGGGTAAATCTCAATCTGTTGTACAGGAAAGGATTCATGAAGTATTACGGATAGTACACCTTGAAGGGAAAGAGGATTATTTTCCCAGACAGTTATCTCTGGGTGAACAGCAGAGGGTGGCGATAGGACGTGCTGTAGCAGGTAAAATTAATCTTCTTCTGGCGGATGAACCGACAGGCAACTTAGACCCGAAGACTTCATGGGAAGTTTTAAAAATCATAAACGATATTAACAAATCCGGAATAACTGTCGTGGTGGCAACACACAACGTTGACATAGTTAACAGTATGAAAAAAAGAGTCGTGGCGCTTAAAGACGGAAAGATAAGCCGTGACGCGACAAAGAGCCGTTACGTTTAAACCAAATATATGAGTCAAACTGTAATGTTCTGGAAGAGAATAAGAAGAACTCCATATCAATCGGTTGCCTCCGTTTTTATGATTTTTATCACCTTATTTGTAATGGCGATATTTCTTTTGCTTGTTGCTTCTTCTTCCGCTGTTTTATCTTACTTTGAAAGTAAGCCTCAACTGACGGTTTTCTTTAGAGACGAGAAAGATAAAGAATCTATTACGCAGTTAATAGATAAGTTAGAAAAGACGGGAAAGACAGCCTCTACACAATATATTTCAAAAGAACAGGCTTTGGCCATCTATAAGGAGCAAAATAAGAATGACCCAATTCTGCTTGAGATGGTTACGGCAGATATTTTACCGGAATCGCTTGAGGTTTCCGCCACTTCACCCACTTATTTAGCTGAGCTTGCGGAAATGGTGAATGAGGAG
>JACQRR010000168.1 GCA_016206365.1 Candidatus Roizmanbacteria bacterium
CCCGCGAAAGCGGGAATCCATTTTATCCTGGATTCCGCATCAAGTGCGGAATGACAGTCAAAAAGTTGAGCAATATAACAATGTAACAATTTATCTTTACATTTCCCCTTGGTTTCTCGACCAAGTTACACAAAAAATTCTAAAAGAATTCCCAAAAGCTAGAGTAGTCTCTTATATGTATCCCATTAAAAGTTTAAAGAAGAAACCCCACTTCGCCTTTCGGTCTTTGCGGGGCAAGGAAAAAATTATCCGAGGAAAAAACTCGATTTTCATTTATTCTTAGATTGCCATACCAGGCTTTTTTTCAACCGCAGCGGTTGGGAATTGGGTTTTGGAAGCAGCTTTTACTTCTTTATAATACTTATAAAATTATCTACTCGACGAACGAAATTAACTAGCGAAACTGCAATTATACCTAGTTCGGCCGTGACTACGTAAGGTAATACTTCTAACGCTTTTGGAGGTAAGGCTAAACCAGCAAACTCATGTAGAGCAAGTAATCCTACACAAGCAAAGTCTACTATACAGTGACCTCCAACCGCATATGCTGCATAGTGTGCACCTCTTGCAGCTATTATCGCAGCATTTGTAGGGGCTTCAAGCAATTCCGCCATAATAATTTAGCATCAACAACCAAATTTTATCAAATCAATCTAAAGTTCACCTTTAAGGTGTACTTTATACCGTAGGTAAGGGTTAATTTATTATTTAAACCACCGGGTTTTTAAAACCCAGAGCGTATTATTATTTTTAATAGCTCTTCTGGTTTGTCGATTAAATAATCCGGATTATTTTTTTGCAGGATTTCTTTTTTGTTGAATCCCCAAGTTACGGCTATTATTTTTATTTTCGCCTTTTTACAGGCTTCAATATCCCGGACTTCATCACCTATGTAGATGACGTCCTCTCTGGATAATTTATTTTGCCTAAGCATATTATTCAGCGCCTTGTCTTTACCAAATATATTCATCTCACTGTGTACGAAGTTAAAAACTTCCAAGTTATAAATAAAAAGAAATTTTCTGACATTATCGAGCGAGTTTGACGTTAAAATTCCTAAGTAAAAGTTTTTTTTCTTCAGGCTTAAAAGCACGTCTTTCATGCCGGGAAATATTTTTACAGTTTGAATTTGTTTATTTAGCCCATTTCTTATCTTATTTGCTAAGAAAGGCAACTTCAGAGGAGAAATTTTTAATTCTTGGAAAATTTCTTTCGGATTTTTGTTCCTTAATCTCTCACTTTCTTTTCTATCTATTTTCTTGTAGCCAAATTCTTCTGCGTATTCATCGAAGAGTTCTAAAATCAATGGGAAGGTATCGGCGATCGTTCCGTCAAAGTCGAAGATTATTGTTTTAACTTTATCATTTGTCATTCTGAACGGAGCGAAGCGCAGTGAAGAATCTAGCGTTAGCGTAAATTACGATCCGATGTAACATCGGATCTAGATCCTTCGCTTCGCTCAGGATGACAAACGCTGAGTTTAGGTGCCCTCACTCCACGAAGTTAAATATTTTATTTGCTCTTTTGTTAATAAATCAATTTTTATCCCAAGCGATGCAAGTTTGAGTCTGGCAATTATTTCGTCTATCTCCTTTGGAACCTCATAAACCTGGGGTTGTAATTTCTTGTAATTTTTTACTAACCAGCGCGCACAAAGGGCATGGTTGGCGAACGACATATCCATCACAGCCGACGGATGGCCTTCTGCCGCAGCCAAATTTACCAGCCTTCCCTCAGCCAAAAGATAAAGATTTTTCTTATCTCTAAGGGTGAATTCTTCAACGTTTTCTTTGATCGACCTTCGAGACTTAGAAAGTTTTTCCAGGTCAGAGATGTTTATTTCAACATCAAAATGACCCGAATTTGCCAGGATTGCTCCATCCTTCATAATTTGAAAATGCTCTTTTCTTATATTACTTTTCCCGCCTGTGACCGTAACAAAAATATCTCCCAACTTTGCAGCATCCAGAAGAGGCATGACATAAAATCCGTCCATCACAGCTTGAAGAGCTCTCAATGGATCGACTTCGCAGATAATCACTTTTGAACCCATCCCTCTGGCTCGGTTTGCTAAACCCTTACCGCAATAACCGTAGCCTATGACGACAAAAGCTTTACCCGCTAACAACACGTTTGTCGCTCTCAAAATCCCATCGATCGTACTCTGACCTGTGCCATAATAATTGTCAAACATGTGTTTGGTCGGAGTGTCGTTTACG
>JACQRR010000171.1 GCA_016206365.1 Candidatus Roizmanbacteria bacterium
AGATAATAAAGCTTCGGCAATGCAATTTTTATCACACGAGAGTCTCACCCCTCGACAAGCTCGGGGTCCCCTCGAAAGTGAAAAAATTGCTTTTGCCTCACCTTTTAAAAAAAATTCATCAGACGAAGATTCTTTACTTACCCTTAGGAGCTCCTCCAGTCGTGCGACCCATCTTCAGTCGTATTCTTCAGTTAATAACAATGAAGCAATGAAACAATGGAGCAATTATTATTTAGACATAATCAAAGAAAAATTCACAAAATGGTCCGGCCTTCGCCAAGGCTACGGCGGACGAGGAGGGTTGATTAAAGTAGTCGAAAAGCAGAAAAAATCAGGCAGTTATATCTATTATAAAAAGACCGAGCAGACGCATTTTTCTTTGGGATTTAGGGCTTTTTCATTCAAAGATGCAAGAAGATACACTTTAGCTGTTTTAAGTACTATTTTGGGTGGAGGAGCATCGTCGAGATTATTCATCGAGGTGCGCGAAAGACGCGGGCTTTGTTATTATATTCACACAGGACCTGAACATTATCATGATGTTGGCTACATGACAACTCAAGCCGGTGTGACCAATAATCTGGAAACGATCAAGAGAGCAATCGATACGATTCTCAAAGAGCATAAAGACATTATGAAAGGAAAGATAAAAAAAGAAGAGCTCTCGCGAGCAAAGGAGATTATCAAAGGCAGGATATTGTTATCAATGGAGGATTCGGCAAATGTGGCAAGTTGGTATGGTACGAAGCAAATATTAGAGGGAAAGACAGAAACTGTAGATGATGTGATTGGCAAAATTCAAAGAGTGAGCGGAGACGAGGTGATTGAGTTGGCTAAGCAGATATTCCGACCGGAGAGGTTGAATCTGGCTTTGGTTGGCCCCTTTAAAGAAGAGGATTTCCACGGATTTATAGCTGATTACCGCGGATATTAGGAATCAGTGGAAATCCGCTAGTTATCCGTGGTAATCTTTTAGGATGTTTTACATATTAATCTTCATGCTAGGCTTGGCGATCGGGTCTTTTTTGAATGTTCTAATCGATCGCTTACCCCAGGAAGAGTCGATCATGGGTCGATCTCATTGCGACCATTGTAAAAAAGATCTGGCTTGGAATGACTTGCTGCCGATTTTATCCTATGTCTATCTGGGTGCGCGTTGCAGGTATTGCCGGAAAAAACTATCGTTTATTTATCCTTTGGTTGAGTTGATTACGGCAGCGTTGTTTGTCTTTGTGGTGTGGATAGGGTTACCTTTGTCGCCTTCATCACAGTTGCTCGTCGGGACAGAAAATTGGCTAAAGGAGACCGGCCCATGGCTTCTTTCGCTTCATGTATTGGTGCTTGAGAAATTAGCCCTGCTTGGTATTGTTTCGGCGGCAATCGTCATCTTTTTCTCTGACTTAAAATATCAAATCATCCCCGATAGTATTCAACTTTCGCTTTTCGCTTTTTCATTTTTATTTTTGATCACCCAGGGAGTAACGCCAAAAGTATTTTTAAATCAGGTTATATCCGCATTTGTAATAATGCTTCCGATTTTAGTCATTTTTTTGCTGACTAAAAGCAAGGGCATGGGTTTTGGCGATGTTAAACTGGCTTTCAGCATGGGCTTTTTATTGGGGATTATGGAGGGAATTTTGGCTTTATATATTGGTTTTATCAGCGGAGCTTTAATCGGAATTATTCTTATTTTTTTAAGAAAAAAACGGCTTAAAAGCAAAATCGCCTTCGGGCCTTTTTTGGTTTTAGGCCTGTTGACGATGCTTTTTTTCAAAAATAACATTTTTCAATTAGTAAGAGTTGTCTATCCCTTTTAACTTTAGCCTCAAATTGATTTTACAGGATGCGGCCGCATGTATACCACTCTGCTTTGATTTTGCAACTTTTTGGTATATACCTACCGTAGCTTTCAAATGAGAGTTTTGATTAACTTTATAGTCTAATCTACTCTCCAAAATCAAAGCTACGTTAGGTATAAACCCTTGCAATTTGAAAGCAGAGGGGTATA
>JACQRR010000172.1 GCA_016206365.1 Candidatus Roizmanbacteria bacterium
ATAATTAATTTTTTAATATTTATACTTATTTTCATAGTTTTACTGTTCATATATTTTTTAGAAACTTTTAATAAGATAAGAAAAGAAGACTTTGTTGGTTAGTACCCAAGGAAGATTTTTGGCTGGATAATCCCATCGGAAAAAGCCTGCGAAAGATAGTTAAACAATTTTAAGTCAGGATGACTAATATTATATCTATAAAAAGCGAGGGTCCCTGGTGGGGCTAAAGTAAATTGACAGATGAAAAATCTGAAAACAAAAACAAATACAGACAAAAAGATCAAATAATAAGCAAATTGGAGAATTGCGGTGAATGTTTGCTGCCATTTTGATAGGTGATCGCTAGCTGGCATTTGACATATTGACGATTGTTTCGCAGTGAATGGACAATCTGACATTTTTCCATCCTTGTACATCTTCATACTAAGGTTGAGCCCAAATAAAATTACAAAGATAAAAGTAAGTAGCGTACTTATAACAAGAAGTTTTTTCACAAGAATAATCATAGCAAATCTTTTAGTAAATTTGTCAACCAATCTAGTTGAATAAGTAATGTACTTAAGATTTTTCCTCGTCAAGTTGTTTTCTAAAAATCAGGTGATCTTTCAATACTATGCGTCGGTTGGAGTATCGTAGGAGTTTTCTTCTTTGTAGCTTCTCCAGCTCGCGGCTAGCAGTCTCACGGCTTATACCGGCAAACGCTGCAATATCTCTGTGTGTAAATGGCTGGTTTAATTCAACTTCATCGCCTTTTTTAACCCCAAAATGTCTTGAGATAAATAAAAGTGTCGCCACCACTTTTGTTTCTGCCCTGCCAAAAGTTAAATACTCTATCCGCATCAATAGTTTATCTAAACCAAGAAGCAGCCTTCGGCTCAAATCGGCCATTATTTCTGGTTCTTGTCTCAATAATTTAATAACTTTTTCTTTTGGCGTTTCGTAAAGCTCAACAGAAGTCAACGCCTCATAATAATAGCGATTTTTTATTCCGGCCAAAACTTCCGTCATGGGAAAAAATGAACCCGGAGCAAATACATGCAGAGTTAACTCTACTCCTTGGGGAGAAAATGTATATTCGCGTACATGTCCCTTTTTAAGATAAAAAGCCTCGCTTGAGGTTTTATCAACTTTTATAGCGTCTCCTTTTTGCATTTTAACTCGTGGAAATTGCAAAAAAAACGTCTCTATTTTTTTCTTTATTTTTTCCTCCATGACGCCAAATAGTATACACGTCTGCCTTTTTGCATTCAATTCGATTTGGGGTGATGAAGATCACTGACATTGCAATGATCTTCCCCTATCCTATGGGGAGGGAGGGGATAAATCAAAATTTCCAAATCCCAATTTCCAATTTCCAAAAATGCAAAATATATATAAAAAAAATTTATTACATCGGTTGAAAATAGCTCGGGGGCATTTTGATAAGGTAATACAGATGGTTGACAACGACGAGTACTGCCTCGATATTACGCAACAAACCTACGCCATCCAAAACGCCATCAAAAAAATTGAAGAAGTAATTCTTGAACACCATCTGAAAACCTGCGTTAAAGAGGCAATAGTTAGCGATAAACAAGTTGATGAAAAAGTAAAAGAAATATTAGAAGTTTTCAAAAGAAAATGACTCGTATCTACATTAATCACGAGTCATCCTGAATTTAATTCAGGATCTCATTATAAATTAGATCCCGAAACTAGTTCGGGATGACACTAAAAAACAGTATGTCTAAATCATTTATTTTCGGAGTTATTATATTTTCGCTAGTCGTCATCGGCGGGTCTTATTTTTTAGTTGCCGGCGGAAAACAGAACGCTGCTGCCGTTACCCCTGTAATCTATAAAGTAACTGATAAGCAAAAGCCGAATGTAGAGGCTAAAGAACTATCTAAAGACCTGGGGAAAATGAAGGTATCTGATCAAAAATCAGAAGATTTTATTGTAAAAAACGTTGGCGCCAAGCCTCTTCAACTTTCTCAAATCTCCTCAAGCTGCGGTTGTACCGTAGCTCAGGTGATAATCGATGGAAAAGAGAGTGAAGAGTTTGGCATGCATTCTCAGAGTGATTATATTGCGCAAATAGCTCCGCAAAAAGAAGCAATAGTACGAGTCACCTACAGACCCTATGTGATGCCAGTCTATGGACCTGTCGATCGAGAAGTGTATATAACGACAAACGATCCGGAGAATCAGAAACTCATATTTAAGGTAAAAGCGTACGTTAAATAATTAATTAGAAATTAGGAATTAGATATTAGAAATTTAATGAGCACTAACTTCATATTTGGAATATCGTTAACAGCTTCGTTTCTCGCCGGAGTATTGGCACTTTTTGCTCCCTGCTGTATCACCTTTCTCTTCCCCTCCTATTTGGGTACGATATTTAAAGAAAGCAAGAAAGTAATGTTTTACACCATCGTCTTTGCTCTGGGTTTATCCTTTATCCTGATTCCGGTTGCTCTAGGATTTCGTTTCTTCATTTATTTTTTCGACCAGTTCCACAAAGAAATTTACTATCTGGGAGGATTTTTTTTGATATTTATGGGTATTATGACAATAAAACCTCTTTTTCATTTCCCCCAGTTATTCCACATTAGGACTGACGTAAACAAACGAATTAATATCGGCTCTGTCTTTGGATTGGGACTGATGTCTGGCCTTTCCTCATCCTGCTGCGCACCAGTTTTATTTGCGGCAATTACTCTAACCAGCCTTTCCCCAACTTTACTTCAAGCACTATTTGTCTCATTCGCGTATGTCTTAGGCATAGTCTTTCCACTTTTTATACTTTCTTTGTTCTATCAAAAACTAACCATTGCCATTTCAGGAAAAAACAGGCAAAAAATCTACCGAATTTTTCAACATCTGGGAGCTATAATTTTTATCGCCTCAGGCGCAACCATCTTGATTCTAGCTTATTTGAATAAAATACAGATGTATCAGATGGAAGGATATAG
>JACQRR010000169.1 GCA_016206365.1 Candidatus Roizmanbacteria bacterium
ATTTTATTTCTTCAACTTATAAATCGAAACTTTCTCAATAAATTTCCATAAATTTCAATTAATCTCTAAAAATATCCATAAATATCTTTATTTGTTGAAAATCCTCACCCTTTTTGTTATGCTGGTTGAACTCTTATGGACATTAAATATCTTGGCCATTCTTCCTTTTTTATCAGATCAAAAGAAGCAAAACTGGTTACCGATCCTTTTGATCCTCAGATGGTTGGGTTAAAATTTCCCAAAGTTGAGGCAGATATTGTCACAGTTTCCCATCATCACGCTGATCACGATCGAGCCAATTTGGTAGGCGGCAACCCATTGGTTATCGATTTGCCAGGCGAGTATGAGAGAAAAGGACTTCGGGTATTTGGTTATCAGACATACCATGATAAAAAAATGGGAGCAGAAAGAGGAGAGAACACTGTATATAAGATCGAGGGAGATGGTATTTCGGTTCTGCATTGCGGCGATTTAGGGCTGGTTTTGGAAGATTCCTTTATCGATCAACTTGGAGAGGTTGACGTACTTCTGGTTCCGGTTGGAGGATTTTATACTATAGACTCAACCGAAGCGGTCGAACTAGTAAAAAAAATCGAACCATCGATTATTGTACCTATGCATTATAATGAGCCAAAACTTAATCAACAGGTATTTGGTAAGCTATTACCTATTAATGAATTTCTCGGAAAAATTGGAGCAGGAAACGTCGCTCCTATTCCCAAACTGACGGTTAAAAAAGAAGAATTGCAGGAGGAAATGAAGGTGGTGGTGATGGAAATTACTAGCTAAATTGATCTAATTGACCTAATTTCTAATTGATCTAAATAATTATTTTGTAATTGGGAAATTGGGATTTGATTAGAAATTAGATATTAGAAATTAGAAATTTTTATGGTCGATACTTCCGATGCTCTTAAGGTTCCTCCTCATGATGTTGAAGCAGAGAAGTCGGTTTTGGGAGGTGTTTTAATCGACTCTTCAGCCATCAATCTTGTGGCAGAATTTCTCAAGCCGGAACATTTTTACCTGAGAGAGCATAAAGAGATATTTTCTTCGATGCTTACGCTTTTTGAGAAACAGAAACCGATAGACCTTGTGACTTTGTCAGATGAGCTGAAGTCAGGGGGGATATTAAAAAAAATTGGAGGTAATTCATATCTTTCTGATCTTATAAATACTGTCCCAACGTCAGCTTACATAGAATACTATGGAAGAATCATAGTCAGCCACTATGTGAAAAGAAAACTCATCGAACTTTCATCTCGGATCGTGGAGAAAGCATTTGACGAGAAGGGCGATACAAAAAAACTTTTGGATGAAGCGGAGGTGGAGATATTTGCTCTTTCTCAATCACATCTCCACCAAGATTTTATCGAGCTAAAGGATATATTAGCTGAAAGCTTTGAAAGGCTAGAGCAGTTTATGAAAAAAGGTACCCATCTTCGGGGTGTTCCGACAGGATTTAGAGATTTAGACAATAAGCTGGCTGGCATGCAGGACTCAAATCTTTTGATTTTGGCCGCGCGACCAGCCATTGGAAAAACCACGCTTTCGCTTAATATTGCGCTTCATGTGGCAACAAAAGAAAAAATTCCTGTAGGTTTTTTTTCGCTTGAAATGAGTAAGGAGGAGTTGGTTGATCGACTGCTGGTTGGGCAGGCAGATATAGACGCCTGGAGGCTGAAGACCGGCAGGTTGTCAGACGAGGATTATAAAAAACTTACAGAAGCGATGGGTGAGCTATCAGAGGCCCCAATATATATAGATGATACTCCTGGAGCTTCAATTTTGGAGATGAGGACAAAAGCCAGAAAATTAAAGGTCGAGAAAAACATCAAATTTATTATCGTTGACTATCTGCAGTTAGCTGATTCAGGCAGAAGGTTTGACAACCGAGTTCAGGAGGTTTCGTTTATTTCCCAAGGCTTGAAAAATCTGGCACGCGAGCTCAAGATTCCAGTTATGGCAATCTCCCAACTATCAAGAGCAGTAGAACAAAGGGGTTCTCGAAAGCCCCAACTTGCCGATCTGCGAGAATCTGGAGCTATTGAGCAAGACGCAGACGTAGTAATGTTTATATATTATGAAGAAGAAGGTGAGGACCTTCTAGATCAAAATAAACGTTTAATAAAATTATACATCGCTAAACACCGCAATGGCCCAACTGGAGAGCTTGATTTAATGTTTCGCGGAGACAGAGTAAAGTTTTATGGAGTGGAGAAGTAGTATTATTTTGCTAATTGTTAATCCTGTTACCGCTCCAAATGCTACGTCAAAAAAATAATGACAACCGAGATAAATTCGTGAGAGAGAAATGAGTATGGCTACTCCATAATAAAACCACCTTCTTTTTTTGTCAAAGGCAGTTATCACAGTGGCTGCAGCAAAAGCCGTAGTCGCGTGAGAAGAGGGAAAACTGTAATTTTTAGGGCATTGTGCCAATCTAAATTCCACCGCCTCGGTGATATTTAGGCTGTTGGAATAGGTCGGGCGTGGCCGTTTTATGAGATTTTTTAAAATCAGATCCGAGATTATAAAGCTGACTGAAAAACATAGTAGAAAAATTGCCATAAATGCAACGTCCCTTTTTTGAATTCCGGGATTTTTTCTTTCTTCCAATAACAAAACAAGAAAAATTATTACAGCCCAGATAAAGATAGAGTTTCCCCGAAGTGAAAAAAAGGAGAAAAAGTAGTCGAAGAATTGGTTGTGGGGGAATAGGGAGTGTATAAACTTTGTGAGTCGGATGTCTAGTGCATTTAAAATATTCATATATTAAAAA
>JACQRR010000176.1 GCA_016206365.1 Candidatus Roizmanbacteria bacterium
ATACGGAATCTATACAAACAATTATTGATATAGATTCCCGCTTTCGCCACGTCAGACGTGGCTTTCGCGGGAATGACATTGAAGTGGTTTCATTAGAACTGCGAAACTCGTAACTTTCTTAAGTTGCATTTTAACAAAAATCCACTTATATTAAAAATATGCACATAACTCCCAGACGCGTTCTCAAAATTTTGCTACAAAAAGGAATTTTAGACAAGGAAAAAGCCGAGAGAATTGAATTTGAGAGCCTCAAAAATGACATTCCTATCGCTGAATATCTTTTTAAAAACACCACGATTGATAAAAAAGACATTCTCGCTTCGCTTTCAGATTTAATGAAGGTACCGTATGTTGACATTGCTACTTCAGCGCTTGATCCGCAAGCTCTTGGTTTTGTGTCTGAACTTATCGCTAGAAAATATGTCATTATTCCGGTTCGATATGACGCCCAGAACGAGACAGTCACCATCGCAACCACTGACCCATTTGATATCTCTGTCTCTGACTTTCTTGAGCGTAAAACCGGAAAAAAAATTGTCCTGGCGCTAGGATATCGAGATGATATTAAAAAAACAATTGACCTGGCGTATTCGCAAAGTCTTACACCCGAAGTAAAAGAAGCCCTCAAAGAGGTCCAGGTGATGGAGCTAATAAAAGAACCGGAAAGCTCTGGAGCTGTAATTAAAGAGGCGCCTATCTCAAAAATCGTCAATACAATTTTGGAATTTGCTGTTAAAAGCCGCGCGTCCGATATCCATATCGAACCAGAACAGAATAAGACAAGAGTCCGCTATCGAATCGACGGCATCCTTCATGACAAACTCACACTGCCGCTAGGAATTCACAATGCAATCGTTTCAAGAATTAAAATACTTTCCGAGATGAAAATAGATGAAAGAAGAATTCCACAAGACGGCAGATTTTACTTTAGGTTGGGTGAAGAGGAAGACGATCTTCGCATATCTACGCTACCAACCGTCAATGGCGAAAAAGTCGTGCTACGGCTGCTAAAAAAAACCGGCGGGCTTCCATCTTTGTCGGAGCTCGGTCTGCGAGGAACACCCCTAAAGAGCCTTGAAGAAGCCATTTTAAAACCCTATGGAATAGTGCTCGTAACCGGTCCCACAGGATCTGGTAAAACTACGACACTCTATTCTATCTTATCAATACTAAATAAACCTTCTGTGAATATAATAACGCTGGAGGATCCGGTCGAATATCAAATTCCCGGAGTCAACCAAGTTCAGATTAATCCGCAGGCTGGGCTTACATTTAGCACTGGTCTACGATCTATTCTACGACAGGATCCAAACATCGTCCTGGTGGGAGAAATACGAGATAAAGAAACCACCCAACTGACAATCCAGGCATCCCTAACTGGTCATCTAGTCTTTTCAACTCTTCACACCAGCGACGCTGCTACGGCAATACCCAGGCTAATTGATTTGGGTGGCGAACCATTTCTAATAGCTTCGGTTCTCAATGCTTCGCTTGCCCAAAGAATTGTTAGAAGAATATGCAATTACTGCAAAATGACCTACGAACCGCCAGAAGAAGTGCAAAAAAATATAAAATTAATACTAGGAGACCTGCTTTCAAAACCTTATTTGGAAGGGAGACCCATCCAACTTGTAAAAGGAGAAGGTTGCGATGAATGCGAACACACGGGTTACCTTGGCCGCATAGCCACGTTTGAAGTCTTGAAAATTACTCCTTCGATCAATACAATGATTTTGAAACAAGCTACCAGCCGAGAAATTGAGGAACAAGCAAAAAAAGAAGGTTTAATAACTATGGTACAGGACGGTTATCTTAAAGCGCTCGATGGAATAACTACAATTGAAGAGATATTAAGAGTAACTGAGATCTAATTTTTAATATTATGGATATTTTTCACCTTTTCGACCTTACAATCGAAAAACAGGCTTCCGATCTTCATCTGGTTTCAGACTATTATCCAACAATCAGAATAAATAATGAACTTTATTTTGTAAGATCTTCAAATATTCTCACCCAGGAAAACGTAGAAAAACTTGTTATTTCAATTCTTAACGAAGAACAAAAAGAAAATCTTTTCGCCAATAAAGAGATCGACCTCGGTTATGAGTACAAAGGCAATCGCTTTCGTACTAATATATATTATGCAAAATATAAACTGGCAGCGGCTTTTAGATTGATAGGTAGCAAAATTAGAACCATAGAAGAACTCAATCTTCCTTCGCAATTTCATCAATTTACCGACGTTAACCAAGGGTTGATTTTGATCACCGGGCCAACCGGCGAGGGGAAATCGACTAGCATAGCGGCAATAATCGATGAAATCAATCATAAATACGCAAAACACATCATTACCATCGAAGACCCGATTGAATATGTATATCCGACAGCCAAATCGATTATTTCTCAAAGGGAGCTACACCAAGACACACATTCTTGGAATATAGCACTGCGTTCGGCTCTAAGAGAAGATCCCGACGTCGTTCTCATCGGAGAGATGAGAGATTATGAAACGATACAGTCGGCTCTTACCATTGCAGAAACCGGCCATCTAGTATTTTCTACTTTGCACACCGGTTCTACCTCTGAAACAATAAATCGAGTCATTGACGTGTTTCCGGCAAATCAGCAGAATCAAATACGCTCCCAGCTCTCTTCGGTTTTAAAGGCGGTAGTTGCACAGCGGCTGCTCCCCTCGCTGGACAAAAGTAAGCGCCTGCCTGCCGTTGAGGTATTAATCAATATTCCAGCCGTAGCCGCTGTGATTCGCGAGGGAAGAACCCATATACTAGATAATATTTTAGAAACAGAGGAGGAACAAGGCCTGTATCTTTTTGAAAAATATTTGCTCAAAATGTACGAAAAAAGTCTTATCTCAAAGGACACAGCCTTATCTTATGCCATAAGAACAAATGAGATGAAAAAATTCCTAAAATGACACGCATCTTAACCATAATTTGCGTGTCATCCCGAGGAACTATACGACGAGGGATCCCAGCAAAATCAAATCAGATGCTGAAACAAGTTCAGCATGACAAGATTCATCTATGCTTTTTAAATTCAAAGCCATAAAGGAAGGAAAATTGGTCGTAGATAAAATACAAGCAGATAGTCAGGAAGCGGTTTTGCGCTTTTTAAAAACCGGCGATTATTTTCCCATCTCTATTTGGAGGGTTGATTTACCAACTACAACTCTTTTTAGCTTTTTATTCAAAAGGGTAAGTTTTAACGATGTCGTCGATCTCACCAGACAGTTGGCGATAATGCTTGATGCCGGCCTTACCCTTATCGATGCCTTAGACATCTTAAAAAAACAGATAACTAAGCCCAATCTATTAAATGTATTGGAAAACTTAGATAAAGAGATTAGGGCGGGTAGGAACTTTTCTTCAGCCCTCTCGTTATATCCCCAATACTTTTCTGGCCTCTACATCTCGCTGGTTAAGTCTGGTGAAGCTTCTGGTAAATTAAGCGATATTCTGATCAGACTTTCTGACAACCTTGAAAAAGAGAGAGCCTTTCGGGGAAAGTTGCGGGGTGCGCTCATTTACCCGGCTTTTATCATCGTTGGAATGGTGGTTGTGGCTTTTGTTATGATTACGTTTGTCATTCCAAAGCTACTTGAACTTTATAAGGAATTCAATACCGAACTTCCTTTTTCAACCAAGGCTCTCTTATTTATTTCTTCTTTCTTCAGCAAATATTGGTTGATATTAATCGTCGGCTTTGCAACTCTAGTGATAGCCTTAGTAAATTATTTTAATACCAAATCAGGAAAACTACGTTTAGATTCGTTTCTTCTTAGACTACCGGTAATAGGAAATGTTTTTAAAATGGCGGCTTTAGTTGATGCAACCCGCACTCTTTCGATTCTTGTTTCCTCCGGGGTTTCACTGATGGAAGCGCTTAGCATCATCATCGAGACCTCGTCTAACCTGATTTATAAAAACGCCTTTGAGAAGATAAAAAAACACGTAGAAAAAGGCGTATCGCTGGGAATTGCCATGAAACAGTCTGGTATCTTTCCGCCTATTCTTGTCCAAATGACTCTGGTTGGGGAACAGACAGGTCATCTAGACGAGACGCTTTTTAGGGTCTCCAGATACTTTGAGCTGGATTCGGAGCTGGCCATAAAAGCTATGACCACTCTGATTGAACCTACCATACTAATTGTGATAGGTACGGGTGTCGGTTTTCTGGTTTTTTCAATCATTACACCAATTTACTCCTTAACATCATCTCTAAAATGAAGAACCAACATCTTAATTGTTTGTGAAAGATCTATTATAAAACTGATCCAAGGCTTTGAATTTGTGTTAAGTAACTTTTGAATTTTCCACTTTTTGGAACTTTGAATTTTCCGATCGCTTTTTGCAAATAAAATTAATAGGATAAAATATTTATCCCTCTCACTTTTACTCCAGGACTACTTGAGTCTTAATTTACTTTTGTGAAATATTCTGTTCATGCTCTGAAAGTAAATAGTGTCACCAATTATCTTCAACCACACTCTACAAAGCATATAGCCTGGTGGTAGTTTGCACCAAACCCCGTACAGGGAAACGGTGTTAAACTTGGTGACTCGTCTCCTCTCCCAGACGGTCAAGATTTCATCAAGTTCCTCTTTTCCGGGTTTTCTTTTGGCAGGATACCATTTAGAGCTGTGAGTTTTTCCTTCAAAATACTCACTTTTAAACTCATAGTTGTACCAGTGTAACCACTCCTTGAATTTCTCGTTCACCTCTTGCTTATTTTCAGCGTTTATCACTTCCGGAACAAAATCCTTCTGGACAAACTGCCAGAACTTCTCAATCTTTCCTTTGGTTTGGGCTCTTTTGGCAAAGACGAGTTCAATAGCAAGTTTAGCCGCATAAAATTGGTAGTCGGCTTCACCAATCTTACTGTTGGCTTTGTATTGGCTGCCTCGGTCTTGAAGCATTTTGTTTGGTATCCCAGCTATCAGGAGTGAGTAATACCAGACGATAAAGACATTGGCTTTATGTTGGCTTGCAAACCACTCAGCGTAGGGGACAAAGCGTGAATGATCGTCAAGAGTTGCCGTTAAATACAGAGCTCCTATTCGAGGAAATATTATCTTCCCCATAATATCCGTCTGCCACATCTCGTTTGGAGAGCTTGCTTCAAAAGTCTGGATTGGTTTTAATCTTTTGATATTAACCTTAACCAAGCCGGCTTTCTTCAAAATCTTGCCAACTGCTCGTATGCTTACCGGTAACTTAAGTTTATCTCGAATGTTTCTCGACGATCTCCAAGGATCTTTAATTTTCAAATCTGTAATCTTTTCTACTTGTTCTTGAGTCAATTTTCTGTTGTTTCCTCCGCGCTCATCCTTTAATCCATCAATTCCATCTTTAAGAAACCGTTTTCTATAGTTTAGAAATGTACGAGGAGTACAAGATAATCTCTCGCATGCTTTTGAAATGGCAACTTCTTTTCTTAAGAATGCGGCAACCGCCTCAAGCTTTTGTTCTATGGGTCTTGTCATATTCTCACCTCCAATCTATTGGTGAGTATATGATTTGCTACTTAATCGGAAATTTCAAAGTGCTAATCTATCGGAAAATTCAAAGTTCCCTTAACACAAGGCTTTGAATTTGCTTCCCCTTGACAAAAAAAATTAAGTATAGTAGTCTGAATTATAATAATGAAACGAGCCTTTACTTTAATCGAAGTACTTATAGTCATAGCCATATTGGGACTTCTGGCTGTAGCGATTCTAGTAGCATTGGATCCAATAGAACAAATAAATAGAGCCAGGGATGTCCAGGCGGTGACTGCTCAAGGTGAGATTAGGGGTGCAATTCAGCGCTTTTACGCTTCTAAGCTTCGATTTCCCTGGTGTGCCACAACCGATATAGACGATACTTGTCTCACTTGGATTACTGCGGGTGCTACGAATTGCGCTGCGGGAGACGGCATGGTTTTTGGAGGAACAGCTCCAGACGATTGTGCGGCAGAGGTTTTAGACGAGTTGGTAGACGCAGGCGAACTCAAAACCACCCTACCAGACCCGATCACATCTAGATTGATGCTGACGCTGCCTGCAGCCGGCGGTGGAGCGAGCTATTTTGTCCTATTCGATCCCGTCTCAAAAGGCGAAAGTGCGTTTGAAGACAACGGAACATACTTTACTGTCGATGATTGCCAAGCCGCTAATGCCGGAACTGCTGCCACTTGTACAGGTACAGACCCGGGTGGGGTGACTGATCACTGCTTTATCTGCATCGATTGAGAATGTCATAGCGCCTCAAGTTCTTTTTTGACTTCAGTATCGTTTTGATTAAGTTTCTCTAAAATATAATTGAATTCTTTGCGGGCCTGCTCGATTTTTCCTGCTTTTTTAAGAAGTTGTCCTTTTAAGAAATAGCCGTCTCTGTAATCAGGCTTCAGGCTTATCGCTTCATTAATTTCACTTTGAGAACGTTGTTGAAGTAGTGATTTTCTACTTACGTCTTTTGTTTCTTCCGCCAGCAGGGAATAAAAAATGGCTAGACTGTAGGTGATCTTTGGATCGGTTGGAGAAATACGCTTTGCCACCTGTAAAGCTGCAATTGCCGTATCCAAATCATTTGGCTTCAGACTCACTTGATAGAACAGATAATAATTTTTGGCGCGTGTTTTCCAATAAAGAACATTTTTGGGAGAAGAGGAGATGCTTTTAAGATTTAAGGTATCGGATGACTGCATCAGATTTTTAGCCAATTCATTTTCTTTCGAATAGGCTGTTATAAAAGCAATGTTGGCTAAAATATGAGATTGTTTGTCTTCATAGACATGTTCATATCTAAAAAAACTCGCTTCCTGTAAAAATTGGGCTGCCTTCTGATACTCTCCCAACTTGGAGAGACTGTCGCCTTTAGCGTATTTAATATCGGCTAAATAATATTTAAAAAGAGAGGATAGAAGATAGAGGATAGAGGATAGAAGAATTAAAGTTAGGATTTTTTGTAGCCAGGATGGGTGATGCTCAGATGCTGGCTCAGGGTTGATTGGCTGCTGTTGGTTAGACGAAGCAACAACTAAAAAAGCTGGGATCAGGTAAAAAAACAGATTGACAGTAGTTGTGGAAAAGCCGAAGAAATTGGTGATAAGAACTGTAAGGTAAGAACAAAATAAACACATTATTAAAAGATGATTGCTCGATTGTTGCATTGTTCCATTGCTATTTTGGTTTTGGGATTTGAGACTTGGAATTTGTTTGGATATTGGATATTGGATATTGGAAATTTTGAATATTGTGAGAAGTAAAACCGATCCAATGAAAAACAGGTAGGTTCCTAACCCAATAAATCCTGTCGTGGCAAAATAATTAAGAAACTCATTATGCGCTTTGTTGTAAAGAAAATCCCACTCGGAAGTTAAATTATGTTCTTTTGGCCGTACGAAGTAATAGCTGTAAGCAAATGTTTCTACACCTGTGCCAAAAAATGGATATTTAAGTCCTAAATCGATAGCCCCTTTCCAAACAATTTTACGAATATCTCCTGACTCACTAATTCCTGAGCTTGAAGATTCAACCGTTTTTTTTACAACTTTGGGCTGTTGTATCTGTCCACTTGACACCTTAAAGGTGTAATTTAGGTATTTGTAATAATTAGAAAGCGATAATAAGTTGTCTATTTTTTGAATACCTGTTTTAAAGAGCATAACAGATGTAAAAAGAGAAAAAAATAAAATTCCCAGCCGCAGCACGCCCGACGGATGTAGTGGAACTTTTTTAGCTTTGATTAAAACTATGGAGTAGAGAAAAATCATTAGCAAACCTACAATCACAGCAAATAATGCAGATCGCGATCTAGTAAATAAGATTGAAGAGAAATTGACAAAAAGATAAAGTCCATATACATATAATGCAGGCTTTTTGTCATCCTGAACCACGCTTGAATCGGGCACACCTTGATTCAGGATACTTTTTTTATAGAAATACATCCCTATAAAAAAATTTATTGCCAAATAAGCGCCTAACCAGTTAGGTTGACCAAGTGTCGAAAACATTCGCTCGGCGGGACGAAATTGATCTGTCCAACAACTGTTATTAAACTGACCCAAAAATAATAAACAAGAAAGATCTTTACCGAATTTTCCAGGCAGTCCCCAAAAAATAACAAATGCAGAGCTTAATAAAGAGATTTTTAATATTTTTTCCAAAACACGCCTAATGGCAGGCAGGTTCGCAACTAACCCATAATAAAGAATAACATAGCTGATTACTGATAACAATCCGCCGTTAAATCGTCCGTAATAGCCAAAAAAAGATGTCTGCCGATCAATTGAAAAGAGGGTTGATAAGATTTGAGATGCAACAAAAACTAAAATTGGAATATCAAAAGCTGTTTTTTTTATTATAATTTTCCTACGCAGAATCATTTTTAGCAGCCAAAAAAATAATACACCCAGCGTAATAAAGTAAATAAATATCATCTTATTGAACTCAAAAAGTTCTGAAGTAAAAGGAGCCATTACGAGGGGAGTTACAAAAAAAAGAGTGTAATATAGACTTCTAATAATTTTATCGATAATAATAATCAGTTTTGAATTTTGAGTTTCGAGTTTTGAGTTTTCCAATTTATGTTTAATTTTATCCAATCTTTAGAAAAATTTAAACTGCCTTTTTTTTCAACGTTTGACATCTGCCTTGATCTAGGAACAAGCAACACAAGAATAGCAATTAAAGATAAGGGGAAAGTGCTAAACGAGCCTACTTACGTTGGGGTGAATACTTCAAGCAAAGAATATATTTTTTTTGGCAGTGAAGCAAAAACAATCCTAGGCAAAACGCCAGAATTTATCAAAATAATACGTCCAGTCATAAACGGTGTTATCTCAGATTTTGACGCTCAAGTAGCACTACTTCATAAATTTCTGCAAAGATCTGTAAAAGTTTACTTTAAAAATTTTACTTTAATTAAACCCCAACTTCGAGCCATTGCTTCAGTACCTTACAGTGCCACCGAGATAGAACAAAAAGCTCTGGAAGAAGTGCTTTTTAAAGTAGGATTTTCTTCAACTTATTTAGTTGAAAAACCTATTGCCACTGCTATTGGGGCGGGAGTAAATATTTTCTATCACCACCCTCATCTTCTCATCGACATCGGTGGTGGACTAGTAGAATTAAGTATTGTAAGTGGGGGAGGAATTGTTGCAGAAAGAACAATCAAAAATGCTGGCGACAGCCTGAATCACACCTTAGCTAATTATGTGTATTTAAAGTATGGAATAATTTTAGGTGAAACAACTTGTGAACATTTAAAAATATACTTACTTAATTTTCGGGGTGAAAATAGAGCGTTTACTGTAAGGGGTAAATCACTTGAAGATGGTTTACCAAAGTCGGTAAGAATTAAATCGTCAGACGTTAAAGAAGCTTTATATAGTAATATATCTCAAATCTTTGATGGCGTGAAGGAACTGATTGAGGTGTCACCTCCAGAAGTCGTCGATGAAATTTACGAAAGAGGAATTACTTTGACTGGAGGACTAGCAAACGTTGAAGGTATAGACAATTTCTTGTCCGATGAGTTAAAAATTGACGTGGTGGTTGCATCTGACCCTGATGACGCAGTGATCAGGGGATTGCTAAAATTGAGTAATAACTATCAGGATTTAGTCAAACTATCAATACCAAAAATTTAAGTTTGACATAGCTTGCATTTTTTAATAGAATATAAATAATTTTCATGCACTTTTACAAGAAGTATTTAGTCTAGTCAACGGGTTAGGTCTTATCCCGATTAAATCGGGATTGATCCCGGCGTAATGTTGGGATCCTCTTTTTTAAGAGTTTGATCCTGGCTCAGGATGAACGTTGGCGGCGTGCTTGAGATATGCAAGTCGAGCGAAATATTCCAATCGCACCCTGCTAATAATATCTGTGGTAATCCCTTATAAATCCGTGCAAATCCAAACGCTTTGATTTTCACCGACTACGTACGGATTTTCACTGATAATTTTATTGGTAAAGTGCGGTTGGAGTGTTAAGCGGCAGACGGCTGAGTAACGCGTAGGAACCTACCCCAAAATAGAAGATAGTCCATCGAAAGATGGAGTAATATTCTATAGTCCCCGCCTTTGGCGGGGTAAAGACCGTAACTGGTCGTTTTGGGATGGTCCTGCGACCTATCAGGTAGTTGGTAGGGTAATAGCCTACCAAGCCTATGACGGGTAGCTGGCCTGAGAGGGTGTACAGCCAGAGGGGCACTGAGACACGGGCCCCACTCCTACGGGAGGCAGCAATCAGGAATAGTCGGCAATGGGCGAAAGCCTGACCGCGCGACGCCGCGTGCGGGAAGAAGCTCTTCGGAGTGTAAACCGCTGTGGTAGGGGGAGAAGTCCCGATTAAATCGGGATTGACAGTACCCTACAAGCAAGGGGCCGCTAACTGCGTGCCAGAAGCGTCGGTACTACGTGGGCCCCAAACGTTATCCGGTTTTACTGGGCGTAAAAGGTCGTGTAGGCG
>JACQRR010000173.1 GCA_016206365.1 Candidatus Roizmanbacteria bacterium
CGATCATGGTGGCAAAAGTTAAAAACTGAAAAATATCAAGAATATTACAAAAAACAGTATGGTTAAAATCGCCGTTACTGGTTCGACTGGCCTTATAGGATCGCGCATAATTGAACTTCTAAAAAATGATTTTGAATTTGTTGAGCTTACTTGGCCAAAATTCGACATCACCCAAAAGGAAACGATCTGGGATACATTAAAAAATCTCAATTTCGATTTACTCCTTCACCTTGCAGCTTACACGAATGTAGACGAGGCTGAAGAAGAACCCGGTAAAAGCTCTGCTTTCAAAATAAATGTTGAGGGAACCAAAAATATCTTTGCTGCAGTAATAAAAAGAAAGAAAAAATTCATCTACGTTTCCACTGATTTTGTCTTTGACGGCAAAAATCCTCCCTATTTTGAAAACAGTATTCCCAACCCTTTATCATATTATGCTCAGACTAAACTTGAAGGCGAAAAGTATGTTCAACAACAAGCAATGATCGTAAGATTTTCTTATCCATACAGAACTTACTTCAAAGCAAAAAGAGATTTTTTCCGAGTTTTAAAATATTGGTTAGAAGAAAAAAAAGGGCTAGGGCTGGTCCAAGATTCACTTATCACGCCAACTTTTATTGACGATATTGCTTTTGCGTTGAAATATCTTTTTTTGCACTATTCTCCGGAAATTTTTCATATTGTGGGTGGCGATGCTTTATCCCCATATGAAGCAGGCATATTAATTGCTAAGCAATTTAAGTTAGATAAATCCTTAATAAAAGCCACAACCTACCAGCACTATTTTGGCAACAAATCCAAACGACCACAATTTTCAGAAATTAAAAGCAAGAAGAATAATTTTTATAGAATGAAGACCTTTGAAGAAGGACTAATAGAAATCAAAAAACAGACGATGGGAGGTAAAAGGCGAAAGATAGATTACGAAGATGGAGGATAGAAGATAGATATTCAATCCTCATTCTTCTATCTTCAAAAATCCATCTTCTATCATCAATCGTCTATCGTCAAATTACGTTTATCATATATAATATTTCCTTATGACTATCACATTCGTTGGACATGGATATGTCGGCTTGGTAACAGCTTGTATTTTTGCCGATTTTGGAAATAAAGTTTGGGTTATCGGCCACACAAAGGAAAAAATAGAAAGGCTTAAAAAGGCCGATCCCATCATCTACGAGCCTGGTCTCAAGGAACTGCTCGAAAAAAATCTAAGGGCAAATAGAATTCTTTTCACTCTTGACTATAATAAGGCAATACCTGAGTCAGACATTGTATTTATTGCCGTTGGAACCCCGCCGAAAGAAGACGGAGACGCTGATCTTTCATCGCTATTTGAGGTAACAAAAAAAATCGGACAGCATCTTAAAAAAGGCAAAACAGTTGTATCATGCAAGAGTACTGTGCCTGTAGGCACAAACAAAAAAATCGAGATAATTTTGCGTGAATCAAAACCAAAATCAGCCCAAGCTCAAGTGGCTTCGTGTCCAGAGTTCTTAAGAGAAGGAAGCGCTATTTATGATACTCTGAATCCAGATAGAGTAGTCATTGGCTCTGACTCGAAGACAGCGATTGCTACTTTAATCGAACTTCACCAACCAATCGATGGTAAGCGAGTCATCACTGATCTTGCTTCAGCCGAAATCATCAAATATACATCCAACGCCATGCTTGCCACAAAGATATCTTTTGCCAATCTTATTGCTTTTTACTGTGAAAAAAGCGGAGCCGACGTTGAGAACGTTCTAGACGCCGTTGGGATGGATAAAAGAATCGGAAGAGTTTTTATGGATCCGGGGGTTGGCTATGGCGGCTCATGTTTACCCAAGGACGTGAAAGCCTTAATTAAAATAGGACAAACACTGCAGATCGATCCTGCCTTCCTCATTGCTGTAGAAAACATCAACCAGCAAATTCGAGAAGGCTTTCTTCATAAGATTCTAACCAATGCCAAAGAAAAGCATATAACCATTTGGGGATTAAGTTTTAAACCAAACACCGACGACATCCGAGATGCGCCCTCCTCATATATAATTGCTCGCCTTCTTGGAAAAAAATTCACTATTTCCGTTTACGATCCTGCCGGCAGGGAAAATACAAAAAAATTATTCGGAAATGCGTTAACATACCATAATAATCCCTATACTGCAGTCCGCAATGCCTCAGCTTTAGTTATCCTCACTGAGTGGAATGAATTCAAACAGGCAGACCTAAAAAAAGTTAAAACGCTGATGAAAAAACCTCTGATATTTGACGGAAGGAACATTTTTCATCCAGAAATGGTAAAAAAACTTGGATTTCAATATTTTTCTGTAGGAAGAAAGCCCGTATGAAAATTATAGTAACTGGAGGAGCCGGCTTTATTGGCTCTCATCTTTGTGAACGATTGCTTAAAGACGGCTATGACGTTGGCTGTGTAGACAATTTTTTAACCGGCTCAAAATTAAATCTATATAATTGTTTCCAAAACAAAAAATTCACACTTATCCAGCACGACGTCATCAAGCCATTGTCGAGAAGTATCAAGTGTGATGCCATCTTTCATCTTGCTTCTCCGGCCTCACCTAACCTCCATAGTAAATTAAGCTATCTTGCGCTATCCATGGAAACGATGCTGGTGAATAGTCAAGGCACCCTTGAACTTTTAAAACTGGCAAAACTCAACAATGCAAAATTTCTCTTTGCCTCATCTTCGGAAGTATATGGCGATCCAGAAGAACATCCACAAAAGGAAGATTATAACGGCAATGTGTCAACGACTGGTCTTCGATCTGTGTACGACGAATCAAAACGTTTTGGCGAAACTCTTACGGCACATTTCATTCGTAAACTTAACCTAGATGCAAGAATCGCTCGCATTTTTAATACCTACGGGCCTCGCATGTTAAAGGCAGATATGAGAATGATTGTTAACTTCATAACTCAGGCGTTAGAAGGAAAACGCATTACCATCTTTGGCGAAGGAAAACAAACTCGCTCTCTTTGTTATATCGATGATTTGATAGAAGGATTGATTCGCCTAATGTTTTACCCTAATACAAAAGGTCAAATAATCAATCTTGGGTCAACTGAAGAACACTCGGTAAGAGAATATGCAAATCTGGTTAAGAAATTAACAAATTCTAAGAGTAAGATTGTCTGCAGCGAAAAATTACCTCAAGATGACCCAAAAAAAAGAAAGCCAGATATCACGAAAGCAAATCAACTTCTTGGCTGGCAACCAAAAATAGATCTGAAAGTGGGCTTAAAGAAAATGATTGAATATTATAAAAAAACTTTGTGAGAAGAGCGATTTTAGTAATACCAACCTACAACGAAGCAGGAAATATCGAAAGGCTTATTCCTTTGATATTCCAAAAAGCAAAACTTATTCAGAATTGGGAGATCCATGTACTTGTTGTTGACAGTAAATCTCCAGATAAAACTGGAGATATTGTTAGAAAATTAATCCCAAAATACCCTCGACTCCGTCTTTTAATGGTCGAAAAAGAAGGTTTAGGAAAAGCCTATACCCAAGGTTTTCTCTATGCTATAGAAAACCTTTCTCCCTATCTCGTGTTTGAAATCGATGCGGATTTGTCCCATGACCCAAAACAAATCCCAAACTTCTTAAGACAAATTGAAAAAGGCGCTGATATTGTTATAGGTTCACGCTACATTAAAGGAGGATCGATCCCTAGAGAATGGGCGCTATACCGCAAGATTTTTTCAATAGTTGGAAATTTGGTAGTTCGCTTAGGTTTCATGCAACTATATATCTCTGATTGGACAGGAGGTTATCGTGCGATAAAAACCTGGGTTATAAAAAATGCCTTGAATCATATTAAAAATTATTCAGGGTATGTATTCCAAATAGCCCTTCTCGATTATGCGATAAAGGGTGGAGCAAATATTAAAGAAATTCCTATTCAATTTGCAGATCGGAAAATTGGCAAATCAAAAATCAACTCAACCCAATTTATTATAAATATCTTTACGTACATTTTCCTCCATTCATCTTTTATTAAGTTCGCGGTTGTTGGACTTATTGGTTTTTTCGTCGACTTCGGAATATCCTATGTTTTTATTGAGAAATTAAAATCAACTGTGTGGGTAGGGACACTTATAAGCACGGAAATAGCAATTATTTCAAATTTCCTTCTTAATAATTTTTGGAGCTTTTATTACAAAAAACTTGAGAATAAATTCCGGTCCTATCTTCCCAATTTCATAAAATTCAACATTGTCTCTTCTGGCTCAATCTTAATTCAAACAATCGGAATTCAACTGGCAGTCAATTTTTTGGGCAGAGATTTATGGTACGTCTATAAGATATTGATTATCGCATTTATCATCATCCCCTATTCCTATTTTCTTTATAATAGATTTATTTGGAAAGAAAAATGAGAATTGATCTAATTAACCTAATTTCTAATTGACCTAATTATTTGGGATTTTGGAAATTGGGATTTGATTAGATCAATTAGATTAATTAGAAATTAGAAATTTTTATTCTTCTTGTTTTTCTGCGTACTGTGAGTAAACCCAACCTTCTTTGTCTTTTTCATACTCAATCTTGTACCATCCATTCTGTTCTTCGAGAAAGTTAAATATATTTCCTGGTTTCACCTGCGCTTCTTCTGAAGCAGTAATAGACGGCTCTTCCCTAACTCTTAAAAATCCAGTTGGCGTATCTTTTATAAGAATCGTTATTTTTTTGACCTTTGCACCAGCGGTTGATTCTTTCCCACCGGTGACTTTAGCTGATCCAGTGCCCTTCTGACTTTGATCTATTGCCAATTTAAATAGCGCATTTACTCTATAGCCAGGATCGACGTTAATTTTTTGCGTTCTTCTTAAAAATCTGGGCATAAAAACGGATATCTCGTGATCACCCTTCAAAACGTCTGATAAAATAAGCGCGCTTACTCCTTTTTCCTCGTTATCAAGGTAGACTATCGCGCCTTGAGGCTCGGTCTCTACATAGATTTCCCCAAAATCTCCATTCTTGGCTGCCTTATCCATCTTGGTAGTAGTAAAAATTTCGCCTGCCGATGTAATATCTGAGCTGCCAAGCTCCCTATTCACATATGTCAATGCATTTTTAAAAATTTTAACTTTTCCGCGCCAGGAAGCTGTATCTGTAGCAGTGCCTTCAGGTATTAATTTGATCATATATTCACCCACTTTATACTTTTGTTCAAATGGCGTTTTGCCTACTGCAACATTATCAACGAAAACACTACCTACCGGAGATGATACTATCTTAATTCTTCCAAAGACATTTTGATTATTGAGGATAAAAAAACGAACTAAAACAAAAATTCCAAATGCGACAATCAATATGGTCAATAGAATGAGCTTTCCCTTCATAATGGTTATATTTTATTCAAATTTTTTTACTAATTCAACACCAGAAAAATAGTAAAACCAGGTACAGTGCTGTACCTGGTAAAATATAACTATGGAAAAAAATCTTCCCACGAAGATCCTGTCCGCTATAACTATGCCTTTGGCGGCAAAGTCGGTGTTCCTTATCCTGTCGACAAGCAAACCTACGACTAGACCTTAGAAATTATCGAAAGAGCCATCAAAAAATCATCTTTAGGCTTTTTTGAAAAGGAAAAATTGTTGAGAAACAACGAAAAAGTCTGGAGCCACTGAGCCAATTTCAAGGCAATTTTATTAAAACAACCCCAAATATCATAACGGAAGCGGCAATCCATGAACCTCTAGTTGGCTTATCTCCAAAAAGAAAATACCCCAGCGCTAGAACAAAAATTACCTCAAGTTTTTTCACTCCGTGAACTAAAGCTACAGGACCAGAAATAAATCCTAAAAATATAATCAAGGCAAGTAGCATATAAACACCACTAG
>JACQRR010000174.1 GCA_016206365.1 Candidatus Roizmanbacteria bacterium
CGGTTGGACATAAAAAGTTAAAAGTTAAAAGTTAAAAGTGCAAAGTTACAATTCAAAATTTAAAAATAATAATATTTTAGTAACCGGTGGTACTGGTTTTGTGGGATCGCATCTGGTGGAAGAGTTAGTGAGCCAAGAAGCGAATGTGATTACTACTTTTATTAGTACCTCTCCACTATCCTATTTTTTTACTCAGGGGCTGAATAAAAAAGTAAAGATGGTACATGTAGACGTGTGCAATTTTGACGGAGTGTTTGACATGGTTACAAAATTCGAAATAGACTATATTTTCCATCTTGCCTCGCAGGCGTTGGTTGAAACTGCTTTTTACAATCCAAGAAGGACAATGGAGTCAAATATCATGGGAACGGTAAATGTATTGGAGAGTGCGCGCTTATATTCTAAAGTTAAAGCGGTGGTTGTTGCATCTTCGGATAAAGCCTACGGTAAACTGTCTAACACCCCCGAGGTGTCTTTTGGACTAAGATTCACCTCGGGGGTGAAAGTTAAATACAAGGAAACAGATCCATTAAAAGGAGATCATCCCTATGAGGTTTCGAAATCTGCAGCGGATTTGATTTCTTATGCTTATTTTAAAACTTACAAGTTACCGGTGGTGGTTACTCGCTTTGGAAATATTTACGGCGAAGGAGATCTTAATTTTTCACGAATTATTCCCGGGATTATGAAGTCGCTTATTAAAGATGAGGTTTTAGATATAAGAAGCGATGGGAAATATACAAGAGATTATTTGTATGTAAAGGATGTAGTTAGTGGCTATTTGTTATTAGCTAAAGACATTGACAATGTAAAAGGTGAAGCTTTTAATTTCGGTTCAGATGATACGCTTTCTGTATTTGAAGTTGTTGAGCAGCTTGAGAAAAGCTTAAAGAAAAAAATTCTTTATAAGATTTTGGATAGAGCTAAAAATGAAATACCGTATCAATCTCTTGACTACTCGAAGATAAAAAAAAGGTTAGGTTGGAAACACGGACACTCGCTTAAGAGCACGATAAAAAATATCTATTATTGGTATAAACAAATTTTATGAACAATCCACTAAAAGTCATAGCAAAAAAAATGCGCTTCGATATGATGAAAGCCATTCGACCGGGCCAGAGCCATCATATAGGATGCTCTTATTCAATCGTGGAGATTCTTACCTTCTTATACTTTAAGCTATTAAAAATAGATCCGAAAAATCCATCCAATCATGACAGAGATATTTTTATCCTAAGCAAAGGTCATGCTGGTCTTGCTTTATACACCATCCTTTTTGAAAAAGGTTTTATAAATAAAGATACGCTTTTGAGTTATGATCAAGACGGGGGGATATTGCCTGAGCATGCAAGCAATGTTATCCCGGGCGTTGAAGTTTCAACAGGTTCGCTTGGGCACGGTCTTCCGATTGCTGTTGGCTTTGCAACGTCATTTTTAAATGATGACAAACACAACAACGTATATGTCCTTATGTCCGATGGCGAGCTAAATGAAGGGTCAAACTGGGAGGCGATTATGTATGCTGGTTTTCACAAGCTTCATAATTTGACCGTCGTAATTGACGGCAACGGTTTTCAGGGATACTCTGATACAGAAAAAGTCATCGACCTCTCCCCCATCTCAAGAAAAATAGAGAATTTTGGCTGGAATTATTATGATGCGGATGGACATGATTTTGACAGTTTAGACAAAGTTTTCCAAAAAATAAAAAAGAATAAAAACAAAAAACCTCATTTCATCTTTGCCAAAACGACCAAAGGCAAAGGTCTACCCGGACTTGAAGGTAAATTTGAGGCACACTATAAATCACTAGATGAAGAGACAAAACAAAAGTTATTAAATTTTCTCAAAATATAAAGCCTTCTAAAATTACTTTTTGTCTATATGCGTACTGCAATAATCGAAGAAATATACAACACGATGAAAGAGAATAAGAATACGTATTTTCTGACAGGAGATTTAGGATACAATGCCCTTGAAAAAATTGAGCAAAGTTTTTCCAAAAGATTTATCAATGTTGGGGTAGCTGAACAGAATATGATAGGGATTGCAACTGGTCTTGCTTTATCCGGAAAAAAAGTCTTCGTCTACTCTATCATTCCGTTTCTTCTAATGCGCTGTTACGAACAGATAAGAAATGATATCTGTTTTCACGACGTCGATGTAACGCTTTTAGGTATAGGGAGCGGGTTGTCTTATGGGATCTTAAGCAGCACTCATTTTGCTTTAGAAGATATGGCAATCCTTCGGCCGCTTCCTAACATGTCGATTTTTTCTCCGGCCGATGAGACAGAGGCGGTACTAGGAATAAGATATTTGAGAAATTTCCATCAGCCTGTCTATATTCGAATAGCAGGAAGAAAAGAGCCGATTGTAAATAGTAAACCGTATCATTTTAAATTCGGCAAAGGAGTCGTTCTGCAAGAAGGCAAAGATATTACAATTTTTTCAACTGGCGTCATAATGGATGAGGTATTAAAAGCTGCAAAGTTATTAAAGCAAATAAAAAATATAAAACCAACAGTTGTAAATATCCATACGGTAAAGCCGCTAGACGAAGAATTAATAATTAATAGATCTAAAAAATCTAAAGTGGTATTTGTCATCGAGGAACATGGAATAATAGGTGGTTTGGGATCTGCGATCTGTGAATTATTAAGTAGCCAAAAACTAAATGTCAAGATTTTGCGAATCGGAGTCGAAGATAAACATATAAAGATAGTAGGTACAAGAGAATACTTGAGAAAAATTTTATCACTTGATGCCGATGGTATATATAGAAAAATACTGAAGGAGAATGAGAAATATTCCTATTCTGAATAAAGAAAATGTAGAAAAGTTTGCTAAAGAGAGGGACGTGTGGAAGGATATAAAAGAAGATATTAAAGCTTTGAAGGATGCACTTGAGGTAGGGTTGGAACCAAAAAATGCTTTACATTTAGAGCATCATAAATTAGCTAAAAAAATTTGGATAAGTTTCAAAAATAAGAAAAAAGTTGGGTTGGAGGCCAAAGTTTGTGATAAAAAAAACACTTAAAAGCGTCAAAAAATGGTACGAAATTACTCTAAGATGAGAAAGATACCTTCTTCAATGGCAACGCAACATCCGGATAATGCCTCATCGCCCTATTGGCAGAAAAATGCTTTTATCTCTGCGGCTGCCGAAATAAAAGAAAGCTATCTCTGCTTTTCAGAACTTGATATTGATGAATACAATTGGGATTGGGAGGGCAAGTTTGTTGACGAGGCAGTGGTGGATAGATTATTGCATGAATATTTTGATTATTTCAGTAAATTTCCTTTAGGTAAAGAAAAATATCTCACCTTTCGCATACCTAACCCAAAAGTTGAAAAACAGTATCGTCTTGCGCGTTCTTTTATGGTTGCGATAACCAATAGTCAACTAATGCAGAGCATGGGATTTAAAGATCACCCGATTTTTGAGATGATACTTCCCTTGACCGAAACAGCAGAAGACATTATATACATCCAAGAAGCTTTTAGGCAACTTGTAAACATTGATCATCCGTTGCTGAAGATGAAAGACTCAATTCAACATATCGAGATAATTCCCCTGATAGAGCAGGTCGAGCGAATCTTCAATTCTGGTGAACTGATAAGGAAATATATAAGACTTCATAAAAAGGTATTTGGAAAAATGCCCTCATATCTTCGCCCCTATCTGGCAAGAAGTGACCACGCATTAAACTCAGGCCTTGTTCCTACAATGTTAGCCATAAAAGTTGCTCTTTCGGAATTTGAAAAAATTGAGAAAGAAGTAGATATCAAGCTTTATCCCATGCTGGGAACAGGAAGTCTGCCGTTTAGAGGAAGTGTCGCTCCAGATACGATAGATCAAGCAATCGAGGAGTATGCTGGCGTATCGACTCTAGCTGTCCAAAGTGGCTTCAGATATGATTATCCAAAGTCACTAGTTATAAAAGCAATACAAAAGCTCAAAAAGAAACTATTCAGGACAAAAGCCAAAGTTTTACGAGATAATGAGGTCGAATTAACCAAAAAAGTTATACCCTTGTTTGAGCGACCATACAAACAAACAGTAGAAAAACTGGCTCCTTTGATAAATTCTTGGAGTCATGAATTTCCAAAAAGAAGAGAGCGAATGCAGCACATTGGTCTTTTTGGCTATTCTCGAGGAGTCGGTTCGGCAAAACTCCCACGAGCGATACCTTTTACCGGTTTTCTCTACTCTATTGGTCTCCCGCCAGAAATCATAGGAACAGGTCGAGGAATACGTAAGGCGAAAAAGGAAAAGATTTGGCAGGAAATTTCTCATGTATATAAATATTTCAGGAAAGATATCATTCAGGCAGGTTGCTTTCTGAATAAAGAAAATGTAGAAAAGCTTGCTAAAGAGATGGACGTGTTGAAGGATATAAAAGAAGATATTAAAGCTTTGGAGGATGCACTTGAGGTAGAGTTGGGGCCAAAAAATGCTTTACATTTAGAGCATCATAAATTAGCTAAAAAAATTTGGCTAAGTTTCAAAAATAAGAAAAAGTTCTCAGACTTGATAACGCGAGGAGGGGTAATCCGAAAAAGCTTGGGATAATGAGAGGATTGCTTCTGCTACTTTTGGGATACTTGCAAGAGATAACCCGCCAAAGTTCAGGCGGCTATTGGAGAGAAGAAAAATTCCGTATTTTATCTTTAAGGTTTTGATTTGCGGTTGGTTTAAACCAAGAAGACTAAACAATCCTTCCCCTTGTTTCACAAAATCAAATTGACCAGCGGTATATTTTGCAAAAAATTCTCTTCTCTTTTTTAGACTGTTTACCATTTGCTGCAAAGATTTAATCCACTCAGTTTTTAATTCCCTACTTTCAAGGATTACTTTTACGACTAATTCTCCAAATGCAGAAGGATTCGAGTTAACAATGCGAAAGAAATATTTTAGGCGTTCATCAATTGCATTTTTTTCTCTTTTTGTTTTTGAAAAAATAAAAAGTGCTCCTGTTCTATTCTGGTAAAGAGTCATGTTTTTTGAAAATGATAAGACTACAGAAATTGGGATTTTCTTTTTGGTAAACAATCTTATTGCGAAGCTGTCTTGATCGATGTTATTTCCTAATCCCATGTAAGCAAAATCAAACAATACTTTGTTTTTGTTTTCTTGAATAAGATTTGCAATTTGATCCCACTGATCTTTACTGGGATTAATACCGGTTGGATTATGTGTCGATCCAGCCTGAAAGAGCACTTCGCTTTCTGGATGGCGTTTGAGTTGTCTTTCCAGAGCTTTTATGTTGAAGGATCCATTTTTGTCTAAATGATTAAAAGAAATGATCTTGAATTTATGATGAGAAAAAATTCTTTGATGATTTTCCCAAGTTGGAGTTGCTATGATGATTGTTGGTCGCTTATAAAGTTGTTTTATAAACATAGACCAGATATAAAGTCCATTAGTTCCACCCATTACTCCTTGTTTAGATATAAGGTTTTCTTTATCCAAAAACAAGTTTTTTCCAAGCATTATTTGGCAGGTTTCTTTTAAGAAGGTTGGATCGCCGGATAAAGGAAGATAGTTAAAATTATCAAAATGCATTAACGAAATAGCTTTTTTTACAACAGGAATAACAAATGGTTTACCTTCTTCATCCAAATAAATGCCAATTCCTCCATTGATTTTATCTTTCCTAGAATTGTGTTTAAATTCTTCGTTGAGTTGAAAGATTTCGTCGACCGAATTATTAGCAAACTTCATTTGTAAATTCTAGCAAGTTTTTTATTACGATGGTCGTTGAGAATGTTTTCTATTATGTATGGCGGTCTACCCTTTACTTCCTCAAAAATTATCTGAACATATTTTCCGACGATGCTTATAGTCAACATCTGCATACCTCCAAAAAAAACAATTGCAAGCAGCAAGGGAATTTGAGCTCTGATTGGATTTCCAAATAAAAAGACGACAAAAAGATATCCGAGCAAAAACAAAAAAGAAAAAAGAACTAAGATGAATCCGAGACTTGTCATAATATCCAAAGGAACAAAAGAAAACCCCAGAAGTCCTCTTTGCGCGTCGCGCAAATAGTCAAATAGATTATTTTTTGTAGTTCCATATTTTCTTTCTCTTCGCTCATATTCAACATAAGAGGTCTGGAAGCCGGACCAAGCTCGAAGTCCGCGAAAAAAGCGATTTTTTTCCGGTAGGTTGATTATTACATTTAAAACTCTGCGATCTAGGAGACAGAAGGTTCCAGCGTTGAGTGGCATATCGATGTTTGCCAATTTTTTGAGAATTATGTAGAAAAGTTTTCGAATTGTTCTCATCAAATATGTGTCGTTGGTTACATTCCTTACTCCAACAATAACTTGGTAACCTTGTTCCCATTTTTTGATAAATTTTGGGATCACTGAAGGGTGATCTTGAAGGTCACAATCAACGATAGTGAGAATATCGCCGATAGAGTGTTTCATTGCAGCGTGGGAGGAATATTCAGAAGTGAAGTTTCGAGACAAAAATATTGCTGACACTTTTTTATCCTTTTGGGCCATTTTTTTTATTAGTTCTCGGGATCGATCTAGGCTATAATTATCAACAAAGATAATCTCGTAATCGTACTTAGGAATTGAAGCAAGCATTTTTTTGATTTCTCTATAAGCGTATTCTATATTTGCTTCTTCGTTATATGTGGGTAGCACTATCGAAAGTATTTTTTTCACGGTTGTATCTTGTAGATACGCGACATTAACATTTCAATTCGACTATCATCTTCAAGATAGATATTAGTATAATGTTTTTTCTTATTTTGTAACCAAAAAAGTTCAAAAAGATTTGCTTTTATAATGGCGTCCTCCATTTTGACTGCTGTTGCTTCCGAATCTGCGGCAAAAACGACTTTCCGAGTTTCGAACCTATCCAAGAGTTTTTTTCCGATTAATTTTTTAAGGAAAGGTATCGCTTCTTTGGCAATACCTCCACCCATGACAGTTCTGTAGCCTTTTTTTTTTGCTTTTGTGAAAATATCCTCAACAATTTTATAAACGCGGTCAATATTTATATCATCTCTACCTAAACCAAGAGAACCTGTCATATCTACTCTCCCAACGCTAATTGTATGAAGAAGTTGATTTTTGTCGGCGGCTAATATCTCGTCAACATTTTTATACCCCTGGGTAGTTTCAATCATGGCTATAAAGCGAATATCGGCTCTTACATCTCTTGGAAAATATTTTTCAATTGCTTCAAGATATTTTTTTAACGCATAGGGGCTTTCAATCATCGGTGCAACCAAACCTGAGACACCGATTTTTTGGGCTTCAAGCATATCGGTAATTGCTTCAGCTCCGCCGATTTTTAAAACAATACCCAATCCAGCCTGGTCAGCTATTTCTTTAAACCTCATCAGTTCGTCCATACGAACCCCCTCCGCCTCAAATTCAGCTTTTAAGTCAACAACTCCATAATTCTTTTTCATATCTCTTAGAAGACCAAGCATTTTGTGTTCAAGTGAGTTCATAGGAGTTTATAGCTTGCATTTTTGCAGAATTTATTAATTATGTCAATAGAATAAAAGCTATAGAAAGGATTGAAATTAGATCATATAAGGACCTAAAAGGCGAAGAAATTCTGAATAATTTTTTTTAAATTCCTCTATTTTAAAGTCCGTCGTTTTGGTCAAGACAAAATTTTTTACTGGAAAGACTAAGGCTAAATTTTGTGAAACTCTTTTTTTATCTTTTTTCATTTTGCTTAGCATGATTTCATAATCGAAATACTCTCTTCTTAATTTAAGGATATCATTGGGAATACAAGGTATAAGAAGCTGCTTATTTAATTGGTCAAAAATCTTGTTAGATATTAAACCTCTATTTAATGCGACGAGATTAGCAAAGATGATACCTATAACTACAGCAATTCCGTGAGGGATATGGAATTTAGACGTAGATTCAAGAGCATGGCCTAATTCATGACCATAATTTAACAGATTTCTCTTTCCCCGATCAAATTCGTCACCCAGCATATATTGCAACTTGATTTTTATCGCTTCTTTTATAATTTCTGCTATCTTTTTTTTATTTTTTTTCTTTTTTAGAATTTCAACCTTTCGTATTGTATCTTTCAGTTTTTTAAGAGGATCTTTTTGCATTAAAAGTATTTTTACTATCTCTCCTACTCCGCTCCAATAATATTCTTTTGACAGAGTATCGAGAAAATTTACATTGATATAAATTTCTGTTGGTGGATAAAAACTTCCTAGGACGTTTTTATAGGATTTAAAGTTAAGTGAAGTTTTAAGACCAATTGAACTATCTGCCATACCAAGAAGTGTAGTTGAGACAAGAATCCAGTTTATCCCTCGGTAAAGAGTGGAGGCGACAAAACCGGTAACATCCTGATTTATGCCGCCGCCAAAAGAAATCAGAGTTGCGTTTTTTTTGCCCTCAAGACTCAATAATTTTTCATAAATAGAGATAGCAGTTTCGAGCGTCTTTCTCTTTTCGTCGAATTTTATAATGACCAGCTTATCTTTGGGAAGTTTATCGAAGATCTTTTTTTTGTAGAGTTTGTAGACGTTTTCTCCTACCACAACCACGTAGTAAGGA
>JACQRR010000175.1 GCA_016206365.1 Candidatus Roizmanbacteria bacterium
GAATTACGCCGGTGGGGAAATTTATTCGCAAGCATTCATTAGACGAGATTCCCCAACTGATCAATGTTTTGAGAGGAGAGATGAGTTTAGTAGGCCCTCGAGCTTATTATCCCGATGAATTGGAAAATCAGCAAAAAAAATTTCCCCACACCAAAAAACTTGTGTCAAAAGTACTATCTGTGAAGCCGGGGATAACTGGACTCTGGCAGGTTTCGGGTAGATCTGAAGTTAATTTTGATAAACGAATAGCTATGGACGCTTCGTATGTTAATCGTATGTCTTTATGGCTAGATTTAACAATCATTCTTAAAACGCCATTTGTAATGCTATCTGGACAAGGAGCGATATAATGTAGTACAATTATCTCTTATCTCTTCGTGAACAATTTTTGGCTGACTATGAGAGAATTCAACTTTGGCACAAAAAGAAAAAGAAGATTTAGATTTATTGCCATCTTTTTGGTCGTTTTAGCTGGTTTGATGATATATTCTTATATGATTTACAGGAATTTATCGACAAAAGGAAAAATTCTTATAGCCTCTGCTAGAGAATTAAAACAGACATTCTCACAAAACGATATCGATTTGCTTAACAATAAATTTCAAGATTTTTCAGAAAAATATAACGACTTCAAGAAGTCGGCCCAGTCTATTTACTGGGCGTCTTTTATTCCTTATATTGCAGACTTTAAAAATGGCGTTGAGGCAGGTGATTACCTAATCAGGGCGGCATACGAATCGATAAAAGCGATTACTCCTTACGCAGACCTTATCGGATTTAAAAAAGGTCAAAGTTCTTTTGTTGAAAGATCGGCAGAGGAGAGATTGCAGACGGCTATTTTAACTCTCGATAAAGTATTGATAAAAGTCGACTCTATTTCGGAGGATATCAAACAGGCCGAAGTAAGAATTGAAAAGGTAAACTCAAATCGGTACCCAAAAAAATTAGGATCGATACAAATCCGTGATAGAATTGAGATCGCAAAAGAGCAATTTACTGGTTTAGCATCGCTTTTCGTCGATGCAAAACCATTGGTGAAGAAATTGCCAGAAATTTTTGGCAGCGATAAGGAAAAGATATACCTTGTGCTTTTTCAAAATGACAAAGAACTTCGAGCCAGCGGCGGATTCCTGACCGCATACGCTGTTTTTAAGGTGAAGAGTGGCAAGATGACTATTCAGAGATCAAAAGACATCTACACGCTTGACGATAGTATCTCTTCTCACCCAGTCGCGCCAAGAGAAATTGTTACCTATCACAAGGGAGTCAGCCGCTTTTTCATCCGCGACAGCAATCTTTCTCCAGATTTTCCTACCTCGGTTGAACTTTTTAATAGTCTTTATAAAAACAGCGGAGAAAAAGTGAACTACGACGGAATCATTGCTCTTGATACAAATGTGCTTGTTGATATGTTGACCATCTTTGGAGATACCGAAGCTAGAGGTATAAGATTTTCAGCAAAACAAGATGAGCGTTGCGACTGTCCACAAGTTATATACACTCTTCTTAATGAGATCGATAGGCCAGTAGGTTACATAAAAGAAGACAGAAAAGGAGTTTTGGGAGATTTGATGTACGCATTATTCTACAAAGCAATCGGTTTTTCGCCGTCTAAATATTGGGGCACTTTAATCAAGGAGACGTTTAAGAATCTTAAAGAGAAACATGTTCTTATATTTTTTACTGACCAAGATTTACAAGAATCAGTGGAGAGGTTGAATTTTGCCTCACGGATCAAGGATTTTGCTGGAGATTATCTCCATGTGAGTAATGTCAACTTCGCAGGCGCTAAGGCTAATCTGTTTACCACCCAGTCAATCACTTCAAAAACTAAGTTAAACGGTAATGGAGAAATTACTCGTGAAGTAATGGTGGAATTTCGCAATCCATATCCCCACTCGGACTGCAGTCTAGAGCGCGGCGGCCTCTGTCTCAACGCGACTTTAAGAAATTGGATACGATTTTATGTTCCAAAGGGGTCAGAGCTTATCAGTTTTGACGGATCGAAAAAGAAAGTGCAGACATATGACGATTTAGGAAAAACTGTCTTTGAGGGATATCTTGAGGTAACCCCGCTTGGAAAAGCCCAAGTAATTGTAAAGTATAGCCTAGCAAGCGAGGTAAAAGCAAAAGATTATAAACTTCTGATTCAAAAGCAACCAGGTACGTACGATGATAAGCTAAAAGTAGAAATAGATGGAAAAAAAATTTATGATGGAGTTTTGGATGTGGATAAGGAAATAAAGTCGAAATGAAAAGAACTATAAAGACAGAAGCGATTGTTTTGAGGAAAAGATCTTTGCCAAATCAAGACACGATCGTTACTCTTTTTAGCAAGAAAATTGGAAAAGTTAACGCGTTTGCTAAGGGAATAAAGAAAATAACAAGTCGTCGCCTTCCCCATGTTCAGACCGCAAATTTAATAAATGCTGTTCTTTATAAAAA
>JACQRR010000177.1 GCA_016206365.1 Candidatus Roizmanbacteria bacterium
ATATATAAGGCCATACATAAACAATGTCATTCCCATGGAAATGGGAATCTATATAATTATGATAAAATAGATTCCTGCTTTCGCAGGAATGACAGATAAACCCTTACAAACTTGAAATCCTTAAATTAATATTTTTCCCGAAAAAAGGCATCCAATTTTGCAGAATAGGAAGCTTTGGTTCTATATCAAGCTGGAATCCTTGAACTTTAAAATTATTTTTAAGTAATGTTTCAAGCTTGTCCGCGCTCTTCCCTCTAATTTGTTTAGCAATATCCTTTGTTGATAGCTCCTTGATAGCTTTGCTTTGACTAGCTATGTTAATTGAAATTTTATTATCTTTTTTTGTTACGCCTTCTACCGTATAAGACAGTCTGTCTCTTTCTAAAGTAAACCCCTTCTTAAGCTGTTTCTCAAGAGTTCTAATCACATGTTCAGTTAATTCTTTTTCTTTATAAGAATAAACCGTGGCTCGAACCTTAGATTGAAGGTTCAGCTTATCAGATTCCTCGCCTAGCTCTTTGTCAAATTTTTCTTCAGTCATATTGATCTCTGTTAATTGTGGAAGTGTCTTTCTATCCGAACTTTTCTTAATATCAATCTGATCTAACTTTTGCTTTTTTGCAAGCTCTTGAAGACTTTTTTTTAAATCTTCCATATCTTTCCTCGCTACAGTTTTTACCTCTCTTTTTGTACCACCGGAAAATGCGCCCTCGTTGAGGCCGAAATAGAGAGCGGTGGGAAAATCGCTAATTTTAAATTGCTTACCGGTTGATAAATTACTCTGAGGACCTATCTCATGTGCTGTAACGCTTACCTTCGCCTTTCCCGGCTGCTTGACCAACCCACCGTTTATTGTCACAACGCTTGCTGAAGCTACCTTTATCTCTTGATCTAAGCTAAACTTAAAACCACCTGTCTCAAGAATGTCTCCTTTAACAAAGGTTTTTTCCTTATCGTCAAAATTATGAATAGTGACAGAACCACTGGCTTTCTCACCTATATCTTTCTTTCCTGACGTCGGTATTGAATCCGTGAGATCGGCTGTTTTAGTAGTTGCTTCGATGATTAAATCGTCTGAAGTTAATGTGAGATCTTTTTTTATGGTTTGGGAGGGAAGAAAAAGGGTAAGTGAAGCTTTGTGAAAAAAATATTCGTTTAAGAAAAGACCAGTGATAATGAAAATTATGCCCAACGCTACTGTCAATTTTTTGCGAAGAATCCGTGGAAGCGCAGCTGTTCTTCTCAGCAAAAAACCTATTGCATTTGAAACCAAAGAAAACGAATATCTAGGTTGTGTCGATGATGTATCTTTTTCAGTACTAGGCGCTTTTGCCTCTGTCACATCGCCTCCTATTACAAATCCCAAAACTTCCTTTTGAACCTCTTTCTCTCCAAATCCTACTCCTGTAATCTTATTATTAAACTGCTGTCCAAAAACAGCAAGAAGTCCTTGAATAATTTCATGTTCTTTGATGATTTCTACCCTAGGGAGTTGGATAAATAATTCTTCACTCCAGCGGTAGGTTACAATCTCGGTTGCTTCGTTATCCAAATCTTTGGAATTATATAGAATAATACGAGAAGGCAGTAGAAACTTTCCTTTAATTTCTAAAAAACTAGTCAAAAGATCATCAATGAGATTGTCTGTATGAGCTAAAACTTTTGAATAGGTCAACCCTCCTCGTTTGTAGACGAAGACTGAAAAATTTGAGTGATCCAATTCTATTAAAACTGCTGTAAGTGGAAGCTCTTCTTTTTTTTCGATATAGTGTATAACCGCTTCATAACATTCGATATAGCCTAAGGCTTTTAGATTTAAACTCTTAACAAGCTCTTTAATTTTTTCAAGATAAGGTTTTTTAATCTCTTTGGTTTTTTCGTCGATGAAATGTGAATAGACAAAAAAAATAGTTTCATGTAACTGGACTTTTGATCTCTTCTCTAATTTAAGAATAAGTTCATCAATATCTTCTGCGAGATGTTCCCAGCCGTTAGAATAAGTAAATTTTTCCTGATCTACGAGGATTACATTTGTATCTTCCATTTTCATCAGCAATCCAATTCCCTCTTTTTCTTTTAAAAACAAGCCGAAAAAAGTTTTGCCTTCGTTTGTTCTTTTTGTGAAAAATGGTAGTTTCATATTGGGATTGTCATTCCGGCACTTCGACTTTGCTCAGTGTCTTGAGCCGATTCGGTCTGAGCCTCACGGTCGAAGACTTGTCGAAAGAC
>JACQRR010000170.1 GCA_016206365.1 Candidatus Roizmanbacteria bacterium
AACCGCCATTATGTAGTCGAAAGAAATCTGTTTTTGAATAATGCCAAGGCTGGAATAGGCCTTAATGTCGGACAGGACACAAATCAAACCTACACGGCCGCTCCCATGCCCGAACCGCTTTATGCCATCAACAACACTTTTGTCGGCAACGACGCAGGCATATCAGGCGGCGCAAACTTGGTCGCCATCAATAATATTTTTTCCCAGCAAAATAGTTTTGATCTAAAAAATGTCAGCGGGAATTCGACGATCAAAAATACATTGTTTGCAGTCACGCCCCATCTTGTAGGCTCAAATAATATTGACAATGCTACAACTTACCAGGGAAATCCAATGCTGGATTCAAATTATCTCCTATCTCCTGGAAGCCCGGCCATAGACAAAGGCCTAGCCTCTTTTCAACACTCCTACTCTTACGACGGATCTGGAGGTGGTTCTGCCCAAACCTATACAGAATACGCAATCAATTTAAATAGCAGCCAATACACAGGCCCTGCCCCAGACCTAGGTTGGAGAGAATACGGCCAAATAGGAAATACACCCACCCCAACCAGAACGCCGACTCCGGGAGCAACAAATACTCCAACCCCCACAGGAAATCCAACCCCGACTCCAACCACAGGCGCACAAGCCGCCAGACTAAAGTTTAAGATTCTTCTCCCAGATATTTCTTCAGCCGTAAACAGTATTCCTTCATCAGATGTTCAGGTGCAACTTCGAGAAGCCGGCACTTCAACTACTATCGCTATCGCCAATACTCAATTGGTAAGAAGCGGCAATTACTTTCAAACGGCAGCCGAAGCATCATTTAATATTTCCCAAAACAAAACTTATACTGTCTTTGTCAAGGTCAATATTGGCTTACAAAGGTCTTTTAGCAATGTTAGACTTACCCAAAACCAGACATTGGATTGTACTTCAGGAAGCAATTCGAATTGTGGAGACATGTTAACTCCTGACAACAAACCATTGCTCTCCGGAGACAGCGACGGATTTAACGCCGCTTCTGGAAGCTATAACAAAATTGACTCGGCCGACCTTCAAGTTCTTGCCTCCCAATTCAACACCCAAGCGCCAACTTCGGGTCCAAGCGCCGACTTTAACCTCGACGGCCAAGTCAACATCAGCGATCTAGATATCCTCGGCAAAAATTATGGAAAGCTCGGAGATTAATGTAAGTACACCCGTCGGGTGTCCAGGCAGGATTTTTGTAAAATAATTATGGACAGCAAGGAGATTAATATGATAAAGTTAAAATTACATGCTAACAAAAAACAAACTTCTTCATTTTATAATTGTTGGAACTTCCATTCTTCTTATTATTCTAATCCTTGTTGTCTCCTCATTAAACCAACGGCAGAAAAAGACAGTAACGACCAAAGCTCTAACAGACCAAACAACTATCCTAACCCAGAATTTAAACAATAAGATAAATGCCTGGAAGAATGCATCTGGCCTAGCTAAAGCATCATCAGAAGTTGAGCTTGAAACCGCAGCCTACTTGCGTAAAAACCAATTACTCAAAGACATCTCCACAAATCCACAAAAGTTATTCTTAAACGCTATTTCTCCTTCAACAAGAGACATACTACCCCAAAGAGTCAAAGACCAGATTGAAGCAACAGAGACTATAACAGCAGATTTCTCCCAGTCACATCTTGATAATTTCAAAGACAAGAAAGCCGAATACTTTTATACAGCCAGATACTTGGGGAAATCTTTTATAGTTTACTTTAATTCCAATCCCAAGATTGATAACACTCGTGTCTACAGAATAACAGGAAAAGGCCTTAGACTTGAGAACAATCTTGTCTTTGATTCTGCCGGTTCTACTTCTTCTTATAAATATACAGTATCTGGCCCAATTTATCAGGTTCAAACAACAGGAGAGAAGGAGATAGCAATCATTCTAGTTGAATTTTCCAATTCAGAATCTCAAGACAGAGTTGTGAGCTTTGATGATGTTGAGAAACTTTATTGGACTGGGGATCTGACTGTCAATGGTTTTTTTGTAGAAAATTCTAAAGGCAAAACATCGTTAAAAGGTGAGATATATGATTATGTTCGCATATCAGCTGACAATAAAGATTGTCAAGATCGTGGATACATTAATTGGGGCGATCTCGCTTTAATTGAACTTAAAAAACAGAAAAAATCTATTTCTCCCGCAGCAACAAAAATTTTTATTTTTGCTAAAACTGATTGTTTTCAGGGTAAAGAAGGTACTCACATTGCAAGTAATAACACTATATATGTTTATAGAAATCAGTATGAATTAGGCGTAAACATTCACGAATTGGGACATTCTTATGGATTAGGTCATTCAAATTATTATGACTGCGGTGACGCATCATATCTTTCTAATTGTTTAGTTAAGGAATACGCAGATTGGTATGATACTATGGGATGGAACTTTGGATATTTTAACATTCCTCACATTACAAAGCTAAATTGGCTTGATCCTGGTGATGTAACTTCAGTTTTTAGTAAAGGCTTTTATACTGTTAAGGGAATATCCAGTTTTAATTTACAAAGAGGGCTAGCAGTCTACAAAGATAATAATCTACATTATTATATTGAATATAGAACTCCGAATGGATATGATAGTTTAACTAGTCCTTCAGCATTTGATGGGGTTTTAATTCATACATCTGATCAAACTGCCACTAATATAATAGACCCCAATCCGTTATCTGATGCTGTTGATGAACGACTGACTGATGGAGCTATATTTTATGATAAAGTCAATAACATTACTATCAGACAGGTTTCCCATAATGCCAATAGTGCCCAAGTAGAGATTTTATATACTACTCTTACTCCAACACTAACCCCAACCCCCTCCAAGAATCTAACTCCTCCAAAAACCCCAACTCCTACTCTCAGCAAGAAACCGACCAAAACCCCAACACCTACAAAAAAACCAACTAAAACGCCAACTCCTACTCCTTGTAACGCTAGATTATATCCTTGTCCTCAATAAATATTTAAATTTAAAGTAACACATCACCGGGTCCTAAAAGCTGTGTCAATCTCCTCCTGCGTTTTTTACCGTAAAAATCGCTAAATTCTACATCAATGTCCTGACGTAATCGATCTAAAGCTGCTGCTTGCTCTTCATATTCTATAAACAATTCTTCCTCAGAACCGCACTGTAGTTTTACCTCATTTATCCGGGCCCAAAACACTCTCAAATCAGTTACGACCTCGGCGGCTTTATCCGGTTCAGATATCCTGTCAGTAAATAGACAAATACCGTCATCTCTCAAAACAGGTGTAGCAAACCATGATAATAAATCGTAACTTATTCCATTATTTAACAATGTGGCTGCCTTTTTATATTCTCGGGGATTAAAAATAATTTTAGCGTTCGGTTCTGAGTACCGAGTCATAAAATCAGCATTTAAAAATATTCCTCTTTTGGGATCAACACGTACATTTACTCTTTCAGAACATGGAACGTTAAGCGTAATGCCTTTATCATCATAAAGGACAAATTTTGGTCCCGGTCTGGTTAATATCAGCTCATAATCATCGCCATCATATCTATGAGTTCTTAAATAACGGACTCTAGCATTTGGGTCTTGAGCTAATTGAGCTCTGGCAACCTTATAGGCTAAATTACTTAATTCTGGCTCTTCTTTAGCTCCTTCAAGAAAAGCCATACCTATCAGCGCTTCACAAACAGATTTAACATCAGTGCAAAAAGGTATCGTCCAGTCCTGAAAAAATCCATTAAGCCGGTAGCTGGTCGGTTTTATATTCAGCTTTGGACGAGGTGAGTATGCAGCGTCAGAATCGTGAATTAATCTTTTGCCGTAATCAACGCCAATTAAAAACTGCTTTCCTCGTCGTTCGTATAGATGCATCTAAAAATTATAGCATAAAAGCGATCTAAAACAGATCCATCAACTCTCAGAATATGCTGTTTTTTAAGTTGTGAATCTACCTCTTAATTGTCTTTTTTACGATTTTTAGTTTTCATTTACTTTTTATTTCGCTAGAATAATTTGTATGTTTGCTAGTAAAACACGCCTATTATTCTTTTTTACCTTGATTCTAGTTTCATCATTAAGTTATCTATTAATTAAAAATAACCAGAGCCAGACTTCCAAAAAAATCAGAGCTCAGCAACAAACCGATCCATCCAATTTTAGAAAAGGTATAGGAGTAATGCTCTTTATGCATGGCTCCAATACCAGTCAAGAGGCTATCAA
>JACQRR010000026.1 GCA_016206365.1 Candidatus Roizmanbacteria bacterium
GAATAAAAAGGACTAAAAATAAAATTAGAGCAAAAAAATAGTTTGCAAGAATTTTAGGATTAACGAATGTGCCTATAAAACCAGCAATTGAGGCAGTAACAAAGAATTTCTTTTTTCCAAATTTAAAAAAGAGCGTAAGGAAGATGATGCTTGTAATTATCGCTAAGGTTCCAAGTAAATGATGAGGCAAAAAAGTAGTTCTCTCTCTTGCGTCAAATGCTGTCCAGAAAGTCATAAACTGATATATCTGTCTATCCTTTACGAACCAAAAACTTGAGCCAAAAAGGACAAAAATAAGCCCAACAATGCACACAATCCTTCTTTTATCAAACACAACCAAAAGAAAATAAGTTGCTACTCCAACAGCAATCCCTAAAACTAATCTTGATAAAGTGTAGATCAGTGGCAAGCTAATTGAAGTGATTCGGCTTAGATGTCCTAAAAGAATAAAAAAAGTCTGAACGAATTGGGGCGGAAATTGTTCGGGAGTGAATCTGGAGACAACGAGCCACTTACCTTCAAAGCCCTGACGCATCAAGCTTAGATAAAAATAATAATCAGGATGATTATTATGAATTAAGGGAAACACTTTGGTATCGGAGGCTAATGATAGATAGTAAAGTGTAGGAATAAAGCTTACAGAAACAGCTACTATAATAAGAAACTCTACTATAATAATCTCGAGAAGAATTTTTTTTTTGCTATTCATATACATATTTATAGTGAAACCTCAAGACCTTTTACCGCCTCCTCGGCTTGGATAGTGTGTCGGTAGTCTTTATAATGATCTAAGAAAAATGTTAATTCTTCTTTTAGTGGTTCTTTTTTTGAAACAAACTCAATCTTTTGCGGGGTATCAGAAAGGGACAAAAAGTCGAGATAGTCGCCGTATTTGCTTAACTGCATTACTTTTTGGTAAAGTATTAGTTTCTGACGAATGTAGTCCAACTCGGCAAATCCTTCTGTCCCGGAAACAAAGAGTTTTCTAATCTTAACAGGAGTAATCCAGTTGGCATGAATGACAGCCGTAGCTTTTGAGTACTCGAGAATAAAAGACGACGAATCGGCTTTACTATAGCTAAAGACTTGAGTTTTTACCGCTTTTTTTCTTTTTGGAAATTCGCCAAGTAAAAAGTTAATCACGTCGATATCATGAATAGCCAAATCTACAGCTACATCTAACCCAGCAACTCTGGGTGGGTATATCCCAATGCGTGCCGCCAGAAGATTGACTATCGTACCAAGTTTATTACTCCTTAATATCTCTTTTAATCTAACTACTGCTGGATTAAACCTCTCGGTATGGCCAACCATCAGCAAAGTTTTATACTTCTTAGCTTCATCTAAAATTTTCCTTGCATCAGCAACATTATCAGCTATCGGTTTTTCCACAAGGGTAGGAATTTTATTACTAAGACACTCAACTGCTACCCGCATATGGTTCTTTGTTGGAACGGCTACCGAAACCGCATCAAGTTTTTCTTTTTTTAACATTGATCTATAATCTTGGTAATATCTAGTATCGTATTTTTTAGCGATCGCCCTTCCAACGTTTTTGTCTGTATCTGACACGGCTATCAACTTAGATATTTGTGAAAAAATTCGCGCATGGTTTTTACCCATATTGCCTACTCCAATTACAGCAGTTTTAATTATATTTTTCATGCTTTTCTATTCTCTAACCAAAAACTAATCATATCACTCAAAGCCCAGATGATATCACGCTTTTTACCGTGATGTTCTTCTCCGCCTATTCTTTTATGACAAGGAAGTCGAATTTGAGTGATTTTATATCCCTTTTGTTTTGCCCGAAGTACTAATTCTTGAGTTACAAAAGCTGCGCTTATTGAGACGACTTTTATATCTTTGATTACCTTTTTCTTGTAAATCTGAACAAAATTAAGGTCGTTAAATTCCCGGTCAAATAAAATCCAGCGCAAAATTATATTTACCCAGGACGTAAACTTCCTCCAGAATGAATAGACGCTACGGTCTATTCTAGTTACCACAACTATATCATTTTTTAGAAAAAGGGGGAGAACTTTTTTCAGATCACGGATGTCAAAAGGCCTATCTGCTCCATTTTGCATTACTAAGTTACCTTTAGCTTCTTTCAAACCAATAAGAAAACTTAACCCCTGGCCTAGGTTGATAATATTTTTGATTATACGAATCTGCGAATACTTACCCGCCAAGCGTGTGGCAATTTTATAAGTTTTATCCCAACTAGCATCATCGATGATAATAATCTCAAAACTTTTGAAAAGAGAAGTCAAGGTTTCAACAGAAGTTGCAACGGTTTTTTCTAAATTTTCTTCTTCATTATAACAACAGACTATTAGGCTAAACTGAACATTAGTTCGCATATTTATTTATAATCCTACAAATTCTATTGACATCCTGGTTAGTCATCTCCGGATTGAGGGGAATAGAGACGCAGTGTTTTGCATACTCTTCTACCAGAGGAAAGTCGCCTCTTTTGTATTCTAAGTGCCTGTAAGCTTTTTGCAGATGGCATGGGATCGGATAATGAATCATAGATTCAACACCGTTCTTTTTCAAGTGTTTGATAAATCTTTCTCTTTGATTTACTGTTATAACAAATAAATGATAAACTGACTCAGCCCAAACCGGCTGCTGTTGCATGGTAATATTTGGGTTTTTAATCAAAGTTTGATACGTTTTGGCTATTTCCTGTCTTCTTTTATTCCATTGATTTAAATGTTTCAACTTAACGTCTAGAATTGCGGCTTGAATTCCCTCCATGCGCATATTGAAACCTATTTCTTCATGATAATATTTTATAGAAGATCCTTGATTACGAAGAATTTTGGCTCTTAAGGCATATTTTGGATTGTTAGTAACCAGAGCCCCGCCTTCACCAAACGCGCCAAGATTTTTTGTCGGGTAAAAACTAAAGCAGGCTACATCGCCAAAAGTACCAACAGTTTTACCTTTATATTTTGCGTCATGAGCCTGCGCACAATCTTCAACCAAATATAATTTGTGTCTATCAGCAATCCGTTTGACTGCGTCAATATCAAATGGCTGACCAAATAGATGGACTCCAATTATCGCCTTGGTCTTAGAAGTAATTTTTTTTTCAATTTTTCTAGGATCCAACTGCCAAGTCTCTCTATCACAATCAACAAAAACTGGCTTTGCACCAAGATAGGAAACTGCCCAAGCCGTTGCAATAAATGTGTTGACCGGGACAATTACTTCATCTCCCTGTTTAGTATTTAAAATCTTCAAAGCTAGATGAAGGGCAGAAGTGCCGCTATTAAGGCCTACGGCATATTTTGTCCCAATAAACTTCGCGAATTTCTTCTCAAATTTTTCAACATAAGGTCCTCCTGAAAATGTTGAGTCGTTGATGACATTTTGGATTGCAACGTCAATCTCTTTTTTTATTGATCGGTATTGCTTTTTTAAATTCAAAAATGGAATTCGGAAAGTTGATTTAAACATTTGTGGAAGGGAAGCCGAGACAGGTTCCATAATTTATAATTTAATACTTCTTCGAATTACTCTAGCCGGGTTTCCAACTACTATACTATTTGCCGGCACATTTTTTGTCACCACTGCCCCCGCTCCGACGATTGCCTTTTCTCCGATAGTTATGCCGCACAAAATGGTTGCCGAAGATCCGATTGACGCATCCTTTTCCACTACTGTTTTTTCTAACTTCCAGCCTCCAGCTTTAATCATTATTCCGCGTTGATCGGTCGCTCTCGGATATTTATCGTTAATAAAAGTTACGTTATGCCCGATAAAAACATTATCTTGTATCGTCACGCCATCACAAATAAACGTGTGGCTTGAGATTTTGCAATTTTTGCCAATAATCACACCTTTTGTGACCTCAACAAAAGCGCCTATTTTTGTATTATCACCGATCTTGCAACCGTATAGGTTAGCAAAATGATAAATCTTTACGTTTTTACCAAGTCTTACATCGATTATCGTTTGTTTATTATTTATTAGAGTAACTTTTTTCATCTTGTGGTACACGAAGGATTATTAAAAAAAATTCCTCACCAAATTCGGCCCCCAATAACCGTAACCTATTAAACCTATATTTACCATTGTAGTTTGGATATATTATAAAGGAATTCACATGGTGTACAATCTAATTAAACTAAAAACTCAAATGTTAAATGTCAAATCCAAATCTAAAATCTTGAAAATGAATCACCCTTTGGCAGAAACCAAAGGGTATCATATGTCATTTCGAAGGAGCGAAAGCGACTGAGAAATCTAGCGAAGCGTTATTTTTATTTACGCGAACTAAAGTTCGCTAGATTCCTCGCTAACGCTCGGAATGACATTGAGAGAATGTGAAAACCTAATTCGGTTTTCACACTTTCCCTTTAGTTGTTACCCTGCGGCAGAGACCACAGGGAATAGCAAGTTTAAAAAAGATTTAAGGATTTAATTCTTGGTTTTGAGATTTGAGTTTTGACATTTGAGATATTTATTTATGTTATTCAGCCAACTTAAAAAAATACACCTACCCCTTATTCTTATCTTCTCAGTTTCATTCATGTTATTTAGCTACATTCCCAATTTTTATGAAGCCTCTGTGGTTAAACTATTGCCTCAAGACCGAGTCATGCTTTGGGGCGAGCATATTTATACTTACGACTACAACATCTATTTGAGCAAGATAAGGCAGGGAGCTGAAGGAAGATGGACAGTAGTTGATAAATACGACAATAATCCAAATCAAAATGGAGTATTTTTACAAATGCTTTATCTTTTAAC
>JACQRR010000024.1 GCA_016206365.1 Candidatus Roizmanbacteria bacterium
CACGTCGCTTCGCTCCTCGCAATGACAAAAGAGTATTAGTTATTCCAAAGCTAGACAACTGCAGGTGGGACAGGGAGTTAGATCTGGGACGCCGCTAGTTGCAACAAAATTTTGAGAATCTACAGGTACGGTTAGTCTTTTTTCCATTTATATATTATAACACATTTTGACAATTTATCTGATGAAAAGTAAACTTAGAATACATGGTGAATCTAAAGGGCGTGGCTGATGAGAAAGTAAATTATTGGAGGGTTTCGGCGATTGTTTTGGCAGTGGCGTTAGTTGCTTCTGGAGGGTATTTTCTATTATATGTAAAAATTTTAACTTCCCAGATTGAGAGCATTCAACGATTGGTAATTTCTTACCCACGGCCTAAAGTAGAAAAAATTGTCGAAGATAATACTGTTTATATTGGAAATCTCAAAGATAATTTGCTGCTTAAATATAATGGGAAATTTTTTGAGCCATCTTCTGAAAATCCAAACGAATTGGTTGTAGTTGATATTGACGAAAATTCTGTAGATTGGTTTGAAGTCATAGACGGTCCAAAAAATCCACAGGGTTATAATGAGCCTTTGAGCTTTAAGGCTTTTCCCGATAATCAGAAAGCAGTTATTGTTATGCGCTGGAGCCGAGGAGAGGGTGAGGCTGAAACAGTATCGGATTACGCTTATTACAGAGTCTTTATCTATGATCTTCTGGCGAAAACCACCAGAGAAATTGCAGAGATGAGAAATAATGAGGAGCCAAGCCGCGGATATTTTATCCCGATTATTGATCAGATAAGCGAGGATGGAGGATATGTTTCTTTTAATATGCATGCCTGCTGGAACTGCGACGGCGGAGGTCGTCCGGAAAGACATTTATATAGCTTAGAGTTGGATAAAGTAAAACGGCTAGGTCGAACTCTTGATTTTAAATGGTTAGACAGAGGCGTTTATCAGTATAAGGAATATAAAGTGATACCTTGCGCCGAACCCCAGCCAGGAGAGTGTTTCGAAGACACCGCATCGCTTCCATTTATTTCTGGAAGTTTTTTTCAATGAAGTTACCAACTTGATGACGGCCGGTATCTAGATGGTGTATATGAAAAAAGAGCAGAAGATTATTTTAATTATTGGTTTGGTTTTGATTATTGTTGGTGCTATAAGCATGGTCTATTTTTTAATTCAGAATAGAAAGCTAAAAAAAGCTTTAATCGAAACTAATTTTAATCAGATAAACCCGAAAGAGTTCTCCTTTGATGAGGTATCAAATCTTACCAAGTTGCCAACGGATGAACAGCCGACGATTGTGCGGATAAAAGATGCAGAAAAGGCAAAAGAGCAGTCCTTTTTCAAGAAGGCGAAAGATGGGGATATAATACTTCTTTATAAAAAAGCCAAGCTGGCAGTGCTTTATGATCCTATTAAAAAAGAAATTATCGAGTCTGGGCCTTTGATTGAGGCAAGTTCTTCGGCTGAGGGAACCAGCGATTGATAGAATAAATAAAATTTGCTATTATTTTTTCATGGATGAAATTGACTGGAGAAAGGTGGCGATTTTGTTGACGTTGTTTATTGTGATCGTTGGGTTGTTTGGTTCAACTTTCTATCTCTACACGAACTATAAAAAGATAAAAAATTTGGTGGCTGACCCGCAAAAATTAGGACAAGTTCAGACAAAGGAACTTTTAGCCCGGGTAAAAGCGCTGATGGAGATTCCTAATGAAGAACCGACCATCATTACGATCTTAGATAGAACAAAGCTCCAGGATCAACCTTTTTTTAAACTGGCTCAAAATGGCGATAGAATTTTGATTTTTCCTAAAGCAAAGAGGGCGGTGTTGTATAGGCCTTCGACGAATAAAATAGTTGATGTGACAGGGATCAATCTAGGCGATACTGCAGGCATAGAGCAGAGTGGAGAAGTGGCTGGATCTTTTGATCTTAATCCCACTCCGACTGTTTCATTACCTCGCTGGATACCGAGTCCGAGCCCGACGAGTTTTCCATCAGAAGAGTTAGAAGGATTTGAGGTTGAGGCAAGCCCGACACCGACGGAGGAGGTGACGCCGACCGTAATACCATAAATAGGATTTACACGAATCATAGCGAATTTTCACTAATTCTTCTTTTATAGTTTGGTGTCCATATCCTTCGAATTATTTGAAGTTTAGGTGATCCGAAATTGACTAAATAACCAAGTTTATAATTGGTTCCTTTGAGATAATATAAAAGC
>JACQRR010000019.1 GCA_016206365.1 Candidatus Roizmanbacteria bacterium
CAATGGAACAATGAAACCAGATACAGTACTGTACCTGGTGAAACAATAAAACTATTTGACAACTTTCAATTCAATAAAATTTTAGAAAATATTTGGCAAGGGATTAAGAACTTAAATAAAGGTATCGACGATTTTTCTCCCTGGAACAAAAAACCAAATGAGCGAAAAGTTTTTTTGCTTCAATCTATTAATAAATTAAAGTCAATTGGAATACAACTACAGCCATTTATTCCCGAAACGGCCGATAAAATAATTAAAGCTACCCAAGGAAAAATTAAAAAAATACCTCCATTATTTCCTCGTCTTTCTTGATTACTGATTACAATTGATTAGCTCGAAACATATAATAATGTCATTCCGCACTTGATGCGGAATCTATCTTTATTTTGATTATAACAAGTTTAATAGATTCCCGCTTGCGCGGGAATGACATTTGTTAAAATATATCCTTATGAAAGAGAAAATTAACCACATGCATAAGAAAATAAAGGCTAAAATTGATGCCTCAAAACACAGAAAAAAAATTTATTTCCTTCTTATCTCTATTCCAACAATTTTGTTTGCTACCTTCATCTATTTTTATATTTTTTATCAACTCCCATCCCCTATGAGCCTTAAAGATTATAAAGTCATTCCATTATCTACCCATATTCTCGATCGAAATGGCAAACTCCTTTACGAAATTTTTAAAGAGGAAAAACGAACTCTTGTTAAAGTAAAAGAACTTCCTATCCATGTGAAGCAGGCAACTATAGCAACCGAAGACAAGAATTTTTATAAACATGGCGGGATCTCTTTTGTAGGAGGAATCCTCCGCGCAATAAAAGATACCATCTTAAAACGAAAACTCCAAGGGGGTTCAACCATTACACAACAGCTGGTAAAAAGCGCGCTTCTTACTCCAGAGCGAACAGTACGAAGAAAGTTGAGAGAAATTGCTTTAGCTTTTTGGACAGAAAGTATCTTTAGTAAAGACGAGATTCTAGAGCTTTACCTCAACCAAGTTCCTTATGGAGGCTCTGCCTACGGAATTGAAGAGGCAGCCCAACTCTATTTTGCCAAACACGCAAAAAACCTGACACTTACTGAGGCAGCTTTTCTTGCCGGACTTCCTCAAGCACCTTCGCTTTATTCACCTTACCTCAACCCGGATCTTGCTTTAAAACGTAGAAACGGAGTACTGAAAGCCATGCTAGAAGAAAAATATATAAAAAAAGGGGCATATGAAAAGTTTGCTAAAGTAAAGCTTTTTGTTCAACCCATCGAGCAAAATATCAGAGCCCCACATTTCACTTTCTATGTTAAATCACAACTTGAAGAAATTTATGGGATCAAACAAGTTGAAGAAGGCGGACTTCAAGTCACTACCACGCTTGATCTTGATATTCAAGAACAGGCAGAGAAGGTATTAAAAGAGGAGCTGGAAAAAATTAAAGACCTTAATGTGTCAAACGGTGCAATATTGGTGACCAGACCGCCTACTGGCGAGATTCTTAGCATGGTTGGGTCTGTTGACTATTTCGCATCTCCCTCAGGAGCTTTCAACGTTACAACCGCTTTAAGACAACCCGGTAGTGCTATAAAACCTTTAAACTACGCGATTGGTATAGAGCGAAAAATTGTCTCTCCTGCAACTGTATTTCTGGATATCCCGACCTGTTTCTTTGCTGCTGGCCAGCCTACAAAGTATTGTCCCAAAAATTACGATGGTGTATTTCACGGAGTTACACAACTACGTTTTGCTTTGGGTGACTCATACAATATTCCAGCCGTTAAGATGTTAGCTATAAATGGCGTTGAAAACTTTGTTGCTTCATCGTCGGCTTTTACTATAACCACTTTCAAAGATCCCAAAAACTATGGATTATCACTTACATTAGGTGGTGGCGAAGTAAAGATGACCGAGATGGCCCAAGCTTTTTCGGTTTTTCCCAACCGCGGTATCCCAAAAAAATTAAACGCAATTTTGCAAGTAAAAAATAAAAAAGATAAGATTTTATATAAATATAAAGATTCCAATTTTGTCAAAGATGTAAAAAAATCACTACAAAGCCCTAATTTTTTTGCTATTCAAGGAAATCGTGCTATTAGTGCCGAGACTGCTTTTATTATTTCTCATATACTTTTGGATAATAACGCTCGCTCCTCAGCCTTTGGTTCTTCTTCTTTTTTAGTCGTAACCAACAAAGCCGTGTCAGTAAAAACCGGCACCACCGACGATAAAAAAGACAACTGGACCATCGGTTATACGCCAAATTTTTTGACATCGGTGTGGGTAGGAAACAATGATAATACCCCTATGAATCCATATTTAACTTCAGGAGTGACTGGCGCCGCACCAATTTGGAATAAAGTAATGAGTTATGTATTGAAAAATCAATCAGACCTTTGGCCGGTTCGACCGCAAAATGTGGTAGGAAGACAAGTCTGTTGGGATACAGGCAATCTGATGAATAAGAATCCAGACGGCTCTGAAAGTTGCAAATCCCGTTTTGAATATTTCATAAAGGGAACAGAGAATATTTCAAATGAAGTAAAGGTTGAAAAAACTTTCGTGCCAGTCAATCGTGATACAGGAAAAATGACCACTGTTGATGATCCTGCTCACGAGATGAAAGAAAAAAACATCATTAGAGACAAGTTTTCAACTTACTGTACAGATTGTACACCAGATTATCCAGTTCCAGCAACATCTCCAACACCCACACCATGATAGCTTTAATCCAGAGAGTTACAAAAGGATCGGTCTTCATTAACAGTCAACAATTCTCAGCAATTAATAAAGGATATGTGGTTCTTTTGGGAATTTATAAAGATGACGCAGAAAATGACGTCGCCAAACTCGTTGAAAAGATTTCGACCATTCGAATTATGTCCGACGAACAAGGTAAGATGAACAAATCTATTCTTGATACTAAAGCCGAGATCCTCTTAATATCCCAATTTACACTTTGTGCAGATGTGACAGGCGGAAGGCGGCCTTCATTCATTAACGCCAAAGAACCAAAAGAAGCAGAAAGACTCTATAATCTTTTCAGCAAAAAGTTAAAAGAAAAAAATATTCCTGTGAAAACAGGTAAATTCGCCGCTTACATGCAAGTCCAAATCTTCAACGACGGCCCAGTAACAATTATTTTAGACAGTAAAAATTTATAAACTGTAAGACCACCCGCAGGGTGGACAGCCTCAATTTTAGTAAAAATTTTCTAACATAAAAACTTTTTTTCCATTTGAATAATTTATTTCTTTATAATCGAATAGTGCCTCTTCAAATCCTTTCATCTGATTAAGCCGTCCATTCCAAGCAAGAATCATTTTAGGTTCATATTTGAGAATAATCTGCTTAAATTTTTCTTTAGATATATTTTGCGTTTGTATTTGAACAAGAGAAAGATCTGCTAATTCAGGCGGCGGCAATCTTCCCGTCATTCCATACAAAGCCGCTTCATCAGTGACAATAAATTCATTTTTGTTAGAATATTTTAAAATTAGTTTTTTAGCAAAAATACGGTCATTGATAGATTTCGAATTTTGTCTATTAATCAAACCAGTAACATTGTAGCTAAAAGAGATTAAGAAAATCCCTATAATTGCAATGATTGTTGTTACAATTAATCGATTAATTGTAACAAGTGTCCTTAAAGAAATATCAGAAAATAATAAGACAATTGGAACAACTAGAAAAATCAAATGATGAAGGAAAAGAGGACGGAACGTATTGACAAGAATTAGACTTGAGAAAAACCAGAGAAGCAACGAAATAAATAGTTGATCTCTCTTCCCTTTCCGATTTAATAGAGTCAATAAAATATTTATCACTAACAAAAATAAAAGTAGTAATTCACTTTTTAAATATTCAATTATTATAAGCGGTTCAAATGGATAGATAGCTAAGGCTTTTTCTCTCAATATAAAAACATTTTCAACTAAGCTC
>JACQRR010000020.1 GCA_016206365.1 Candidatus Roizmanbacteria bacterium
GATCTCGGGAGGTCTAGGCTATATCCTAGCTGGACGGACTCTCCAACCGATAAAAGATATGGTTGATGAACAAAATAGATTTATAAGCGACTCTTCCCACGAACTTCGAACTCCGTTAACTTCGCTTAAGACTGCGATGGAAGTAACGCTTCGGGATAAAAATCTCTCGCTTCAACAAGCAAAAAAACTTATATCTGAAAATATTGGTGAGGTTAATAAACTACAGTCCCTCTCTGATCAGCTGCTTCGCCTGGCTCAATTCGAAAAACCAAACGGAAAGCTTCAATTTGGAAAAGTTTCTTTGGAAAAAATCATTAAGGAAGCCATACGAAAGATTGATCCTCTGGCGAAACAAAAGCAAATCTCAATAAAAAAAGATCTAAAAGATGTAGAAATTAAAGGAAATAAAGACAGCCTTGTTGATCTTTTTGTCATTCTTTTGGACAATGCCGTCAAGTATTCGCCTTCAGGAAGTAAAGTTGAAGTGAAATCAGAAAAGGCTGATGCTACAGTTCTGGTTTCAGTCAAAGACGAAGGAATCGGCATCGATGAAAAAGATTTCTCCCATATTTTCGACCGTTTCTTCCGAGCCGATAGCGCAAGAAGTAAAGACAAAGCCGATGGTTACGGGCTCGGTCTCTCCATAGCTAAAAAAATTGTTAACCTGCATAAAGGAACGATTAAAGTAAAAAGTAAAATCAGTCACGGTTCAACCTTCATTATTCAACTTCCCATTCATAAATCATAGTTTTTTAACTTAAGCATTTTTTCAGGTTAAAGAATATAATATAATCCACGCGAATTCTTACTGTTGAAGTCAAACACCTATTTTAATCCGAACAGAATCAGATTGACAAGTTTGACTTTGTTTGCCAACATTTAGTTATGTTAAATACCAATACAAATTTGATAAAAGCTTATACTCCAAACCAGGTTGCGCGGATGCTGCAGCTTTCCAAAAATACGGTTTATGAGTTGATTAACCGCGGAGAAATTGTGGCAAAAAAGATCGGTAAGGTCTACCGCATTCCGGCTATTTCTCTTTCATTTTTGTTTACCGGAATGGATGAAGATATCTATCAGATGCAACTTGAGGATGAGAAAAATATCAGGAAGGTCGAAAAAGCTTTAAGAGATGTTAGAAAAGAAATATGGGCAAAGTTAAAGTCTTTCTAGACTAATCATTATCAGGTAAGTGGAATTGAAAATGATTTTGGGATTGTTGTTATGAAACCGGGTAATTTTCTCCAATATCTTCGCAGCCTTAAAATTTGAGAGGGAAATTTACTCATAAATTGAAACGCTAATTTAAAACATTATTTTTAAGAAGTAGTTGGTTGAGGTATCCCTAAAATTTGATCTATCCCACGAATAAAATTATCATCAGGAATATTTTCAAGCAAAAGATAAAGCTCCTCTAGGGCATTATCTGAAGCCATTCTGATTGAAACTTTTCCACCCCCATCTCGAATCTGCATCTTGGTTAAAGTGGCTGATTGAAGAAGTCTTAATGTTTTTGCTACTTCATCTGCAGTAATATTAATTGGTCCCCCTTTAGCATTGAATTTCTTTGATAAGAAATTAAAATAAGTTTCTTCATCTGGCGATTGAGGTCGGATAGCAGTTTGGCCATCAAATAGGTATTCAAAATATGCCCCCCCAATCCTACTAGCAGTATCAGGGTCGCAAGGAGTGACAGGATCCCATCGCCATTTGTTGATTGTTCCCATCAACGGATCGTCTCTTTGTCCGCCTTCGTCCTTAATTGGACTTTGTGGTACTTTATGCAAATTTTCATCGCTCATATAAGTTCAATTCTAACAAAAATCTGTTTTAAAAGCAACTTCTACTCTTCTGGAGTGAAATATGCTTTCTTTCGGCTTGTCAAATATATTGACAATTAACTTGACAATAAAAAGCTGTTTTTTTCTTTTTTCGACTTGAAGTTGGAGGGCTTAATATGGTATAGTTTAAAAATAAAGGTATACCATATTAAGAGTTTTCCAATAAATATGTCATATCTAGACCCGCATCTAAAAGACAGATTAGACAATAAATTAGAACAGCTACAAAAGCTTCGTCCGCTTCCACCCGCATCGGTATTGAAGCTGAAAGAACAATTTAGCATTGAAATGACTTACAATTCCAATGCAATCGAGGGCAATAAACTGACATTAAAAGAAACATTTTTGGTAATTAATGAAGGTCTTACCATCAAAGGAAAATCACTAAAAGACCATCTTGAGGCAAAAGATCATCACGAAGCCTTAAATTATCTTTATAAACTAATTGAGAAAGATAGTCGCCACACAGTGTCTGAAGTATTTATTAGAAGCTTACATCAATTGGTGGTGAAAGATACCGATCCTGACTTTGCAGGAAAGTATCGGACTGGAAATGTGATTATTACCGGTTCTGATCATGCTCCGCCTGATGCAAGTGAAGTTGCGCATCTAATGAATGATCTTATCCGGTGGGTGAACAAAAATAAAAGAAAGATTCATCCTATTGAATTGGCTGCCATTTTTCATCATAAGATTGTTTTTATTCATCCGTTTTTTGACGGCAACGGAAGAACGGGACGTTTAGTGATGAACCTGCTTCTTCTGCAAAAGGGATTTCCATTAGTCGTGATTTTAAAAAATGACAGAAAGCGATATTATGCAGCATTGACAAAGGCAGATCGCGGTGAATACGAACAGTTTGTCCGTTTTGTTGCCCAAGCTGTCGAGAGATCTCTTAATATTTATTTAAAAACGCTTTTACCGATGTCACCAAGAAAAGAGACATATTATCAGCTAGCGGATATAAGCAAGAAAACACCCTATTCGGAAAAGTACTTAAATCTTTTAGCGCGAGAGGGGAAAATTGAAGCCCATAAAGAAAAACGAAACTGGGTGATATCGTTTGAAGCTGTTGAACGATATATCAAAAACAGAATGAGAAAAAGAAAGGTTTAGTCTTCTTTCAGCTGATTTTCAGTTTTGTCTATTAAGATCCTCTTCATGAGTCGGGTGCAAATTTTAGCAAAAGTAAAAGATTGGTTGTTTAAACTTTCTTTAGTAAAAAAAATTATTTTAATAGTAATTGTTTTTGGTTTTAGCTGGTTTTTGTCCTTGATAGTTATCGGATCTAAAAAAGAGCAGCAACAATATCAGACGGCCACGGTTGAGCGGGGGACTATTGTTTCGTCCGTCTCAGCTTCGGGTACGGTTTTGACAAGCA
>JACQRR010000021.1 GCA_016206365.1 Candidatus Roizmanbacteria bacterium
GCACATTCAATGGAAGAAGCTATAAAAATTGCAAAGAAAAATGAAAAAGAAGAGATATTTATTGCAGGTGGTGCACAAATTTTTAACCAAGGAATTAAATATGCCGATAAACTGTATTTAACAATCGTTAAAGGCAACTTCGTAGGCGACACCTTTTTCCCCGATTATTCGGAGTTTAAGAAGGTTGTCTATAAAAAAGAAAGCAGAGATAAAAATTACAGATACACTTTTTTGGAGATAGAGAGATAAAAAATTTATAAAGACTCCCAAAAGGAGACGAGCTCCTTTCTTACAGAGTTCCATGGCGCATATTGATCGTAACCATCTGGAAGTCTAGCAAGATAGTCTCCCATGCTCCCAACCGTATAATCTCTATTCGGGTAGCCTTCTTCTGGTGTTCTTCGCAGATAATAGCTTCTATCTAAGGCATAATTTACTTTTCCTACGAAGGGGACTGCTTTATGATGCTGTTCTAACTCCATTATCCCAGCTTGATTACCGGCAGCTACCATAATAATAGGAGGAGGAAGTCTTTTTGGTTTCTCGTCGGAAGGAAGTCCTTGATTTTTTCGGGCTATCCGAATAGAACGATCGGCGCTTACATAAGTAGCAATACAATCATCTGCCACTATAATGACAGTATCTGGATCCATTGAAGGAAGATAATATATTCTTTCGCCAACATACATCGAGCCATCTTCCATCGTAACTCTTTTTAGTTCAAATCGGGGTATACTTTTAAGAGGAATATTCCATCCAAGTTTTCTGGCGTTGTACACAAGAGCTGCAGCGGTAAATTCTCCACCGTTGAGTGGAGCCATAATTGCAATGTTTTCGGTTTGCAAGAGGCGATTTCTCTCAAGGAATTGAAGCAGTTCTCGTGTGCAAGCGTTAAAAACAGGCATGATTGTTTGTTGATAAAGAAGCTGGTCGTCAGGCGTTTGGGGAGTTGGTCCTACACGGGCGACGAGTCTAGTTATTTCATGCATTGACTCTGTAACGGTCGCCAATCTTGCTCCTACGTTTCTACCGTCCCCTAACTGATATCCATTCCAGCGCTTAGGTGGTGGAATCTCTACTTGTAGGCGTCTCAAATCCCCATAAAAAGAGATATCGTCGTACGGTCCAGCTGGTCCTTCTATCGGTTTTTGGACAAGCCACATTTTTCCATTGCGGGTGTCAAAAGGAGGCGACTGCCTAGAGCTTTCAGTTGATCTTCTGGAAGAAAAAAATCTACGAATTCTTAGCATTTTAAAAAAAATCCCCCTATTCGGGGGAATTGTTAATAAAAAACTGATTTTTTCAGAATTTTTGCCATTCTGAAAATTAAATTCTATAGTTATTCATCACCCATGTCAATATGATAATCTATAACATTTTAGATATAATAAGCTCATGAAAACCCCAAAATATCTCGATGATGCGTTTGAAGAGGTGTGTAAAGAATTAAAACAGATGTTTTTAAAAAAACACAAAGATTATGGCAAAGGAAATATACTTGATATGGGAGAGCTTGGAATTGTATTTCGCATCTCGGAAAAGTTTAATCGAATCAAACACCTTCTGATGGAAGGTAAAAAGCCACAGAATGAGTCGATTGAAGAATCGTGGATTGATATTGGAGTCTACGCCGTGATAGCTGTCCTTCTTAAGAGGAGTTGGTTTAAGAAGCTAGAAGTGAAAAAGAATAATCCCAGCAAGTAAATCCTACTTCTTTGTAGATTATAAGCGACTGACATTACTCAGTTACTTCTTTACAATTCATTAGGAAAAAAACTTTAATTTTTGAACTATTATGTTGGCTAAAGTTTTCTCCGGTACAACCATAGGCCTGGATGGCGTTCTTATCGAGGTTGAAGTTGACGTCGCAGGTAAAGGCTTCCCGACGTTTTCGATCGTTGGTTTGCCAAGTAAATCAATAGACGAGTCAAAAGACAGGGTTCGTACGGCGATTGAAAATGTAAACTTTGAGATGCCAGACTCTCGCCTTACTGTGAATCTTGCTCCGGCAGATATACCAAAAGAAGGCTCAAGCTTTGATCTTCCAATAGCGGTTGGGATTTTGGCTGCATCGGGAAATGTAGAAAAAGATCGATTAGATACAAGTTTATTTGTAGGTGAGTTGTCACTTGAAGGGAAAGTACGAAGAGTCCCAGGAGTGATATTGATTGCTCTTTTAGCCAAAAAATTGAGAATCGCAAAGTTGTACTTGCCTAGTGAAAATGCAAAAGAAGCAAGATTGGTTGATGGGCTGGACGTTTACCCAATTCGCACGCTTTCAGATTTGATTCTTCATCTTAATGGACAAAAACTTATCAGTTCTCAACCAGAGATAAAATGGGAAAATCTGGTAGATCAAGAAGGATATGAGTTTGATTTTGCTGAGGTGAGAGGGCAAGAACAGGCAAAAAGAGCCTTAGAGATTGCTGCCGCAGGTTTTCACAATGTGCTTCTAAAGGGTCCACCGGGAGCCGGAAAAACAATGTTGTCTCGAGCCTTTCCCTCGATTCTGCCAAAAATGGATAAAGACGAGATTTTGGAAATTTCAAAAATTTATTCGGTTTCAGGGCTTTTAAAAGATAAATTCTTTGTTGATAAGCGACCGTTTCGCTCGCCTCATCACACGACATCACGTATCGGCTTAATCGGTGGTGGGACACACCCAACACCCGGAGAAATATCTTTATCTCATAGGGGAGTTTTATTTTTGGACGAATTGCCGGAGTTTCCTCGATCTGTCTTAGAGTCTTTGCGCCAGCCTCTAGAGGATGGTTTTGTGAGCATATCCCGAGCTGCGGGAAGTCTGACATTTCCTTCTCGATTTCTTCTTTTAGCAGCTTCAAATCCCTGTCCGTGTGGATATCTAGGCCATCCCAAAAGGAATTGTCGTTGTTTGCCAGGTTCAATCATCAAATATCGTAGGCGTCTTTCAGGTCCTTTACTGGATCGGATCGATCTTCATATCGACGTTCCACCGGTAAAAGAAGACAGTCTAGACTTGTATCATGACGCCGAACCAAGCAAAGATATTAGAGAACGAGTGATGCTGGCTCGCGAAAGACAGCTCAAAAGATTTAAAAAAGCCTCAATTAAAGTAAACGCAGAAATGAATTCGACACAAGTAAAAAAATATTGCCAGCTGACCCGCGAAGCGATAGATCTTCTAAAGCAGGCGATCTCTCGTCTCTTTCTTTCTGCCCGATCGTACTTCAAAGTAATAAAGATTGCCCAAACTATCGCAGATTTAAATAATAAGGGAATGATAGAAGCAGCATATGTAGCAGAGGCCTTACAGTATAGGGCAAAGGAAGAGTAAAGAAATATAAATCCCAAATCCCAATTTCCAATAACCAATAAAGCTCCAATTCTCAATAAATCGAAGAACGTATCTTTTTGAGATTTTGGATTTGTGATTTGTTTGGAGCTTGAGATTTGATCATTGAGATTTTTCCTTATTCCTCTTGACAAACAAAAAGGGGTAGAGTAGGATGTATTTAATAGTATGTCAAATAAGTTAAAAAAAATTGTCTCAGCGCTTAAATACTTTCAATTATTGGGTTATCTTGCATTAACTGCGCCAGTCTTCGCCCAAGACCCAACAATCATGATCGAACCAACAAAAATAGGTTTTAAAATTCCTACTTTAGGTGACATTCTTACCTTTATGATCCGGGCTTTCTTTATAGTCGCAGGTTTGGCAGCTCTGCTTTTTCTTTTGCTTGGCGCTTTATCCTGGGTGACCTCAGGCGGAAACAAAGAAAATGTCGATAAAGCCAGAGATAAAATAACAGCTGCTATTTTAGGCCTTATCCTTATAGTTGCGGTTTTGGCAATAATAGTGACTCTTGAGCAGGTGGTTTTCGGCGGAAGACTTTGTTTAGGCCTTTCCTGTCCAATTACGATTCCGTCTTTGTTGCAGCCACCGTAGTAATTCATGTTTACCTCCTTTACAGCCTATGCTCAAATAAGAGAGTGGGGAGATTGCGTTGTTGAGGGAGTTCCTACTTTAAAGTGTTTAGAGGTTGTCTTCGGCAACATCCTTTTCATGTCCTCTGCACTGGTAATTCTTATCCTCTTTATCATGTTTGTCGTCGGTGCTTTTAGATATCTTACCTCTTTTGGAAATCCGGAAAATGTCAAGAAAGCTCAAGGGACCTTAAGATATGCTCTTATCGGCTTTATTCTTTTTATCAGCGCGTACTTAATTCTTAACGTGATTTGTTATCTGTTTTTGGGAGGAATTGGAAGTAAATGCAGGCTTTTTAAGTTGGAAATACCAGGCCCTTAGTCGTCGGTGAGATTGTAAGGGGATCCTTCGACTCGCTACGCTCGCTCAGGATGATTTTTGTCACTTAGAACCAGGAGTGACAAAAATCACCTTTACTCCTTTATCTTCTGGGATTGGAGAGACCCCGCGATTACTTTCTTTGATGAGATTGAAGATGACAAAAAAAAGGAGTGCAAGGCCGACTGAAATTAAAACTGCACCAATGATCTTCATACAATTAAAATTCAATTAAAATCCCAATGACCAAACCCTAAGCTCCAAATAAGTCTCAAATCCAAAATCTCAAAAAAATTCTTTCTTTGATTTATTGGGAATTGGAATTTTATTGGTCATTGGAAATTGGGATTTGAGATTTTTATTAAAGATTTATCTTTTCTTTAATTAAATACTGCGGTCTATTTTGTATCTCCTGATAAATTTTTCCCACATATTCCCCAATTATTCCAATTGTGATAAGCTGGACTCCTCCCAAAAATACGATTGAGAAAAAAAGCGATGCCCAACCAGGTAGCCAGTCACCCTGATTGAGGATGAAATGTTGGATCGATTTTGAAACGATAACGAAGATGCTGAAAAACGAGGCAACAAATCCAAAATAGGTAGAGAGTCGAAGCGGTTTGACAGAAAAAGAAGTGATTCCCTGAAGGGCAAAGTTGAGCATTTTGGAAAATGTATAGTGTGTTTCTCCAGCAAATCTTTTTTCTCTTTTAAAATAAACAAAAGAGGCAGGATGTCCTCCCCAGGCGACAAGACCTCGCAAAAAACGCGATTTTTCTGGAAGATTGTTAAGAAAATCTACTATTTCCCGATCTATTAGCCTATAATCGCCAACATCAGTTGGAATAGGAGTATCAGATAGAAAGTTAATAAATTTATAAAAAAGATAAGCAGTCAGCTTTTTGGCGAAATTATCTACATCTCTTTTCTCACGCTTGGCATATACGATATGAGCTCCCTGCTTCCATTTTTCAACCATTTGAGAGATTATTTCAGGGGGATCCTGAAGATCTGCATCCATTGTAATTACGCAGTCACCTTTAGTGTAATTATACCCACAAGTTAAAGCATTTTGGTGGCCGAAATTGCGTTGGAGGGAAATAAATTTTATTTTCGGGTTAATTTTTGCTTTTGACTTAATTTTCTCATTGGTATTATCCATGGAACCGTCACTCACAAAAATAATTTCGTAATTGAAGCCTTTTACTACCGGAAGAAGTCGTTTTAAGAGAGGATCGATATTATTTTCTTCATTGTAGACAGGGATAACAATAGAGAGGAGAAAAGTATTGGTCATGAAAGATAGTATAGCATTTTCGATTAAGCTTGTCCGCCACATCTTACTTTTCGCCTTATCCCGATTAAATCGGAATGCGGCTCAAAGAGCGATGTTTGGCGGACACAAGAAACTCTAGTTCTAAAACTGCGTTTTAGAAAGAGTTTCTAGTGTTACGGGGCCGGGAGTTGAACCACGGTCTAGGAGATTATGCAACTGTAATCTCCAATTACTTGGAGTGTCGGACTGTGTCATCACCCCGACTGAGTCGGGGGTTGGCGTTCAGTCTCTACAGGTTCCCGACGTCACGTCGGGATTCCCGCGGCGTTGTCCCGATTAAATCGGGAGTTCGCCGTTATAAGCCAATTATCAAATGGAATTACTTTCAAATGAGCCCATATTTGAGCCTCCTGTGCAACCGTACACTACCCCGTATTTAAAGGTGCATAAATATTATACTATAAAATCATGAAGTTCTGGCGTAAAAAGCTACTTTCTTTCAGAAAGTACTCAGTTTTTAATCTCGTATCAGCGGCGCTATTAAACGTGTCGTTCTTAATTTATCTTTTCAAGGCAAAAATATTTTTGGATCCGGATTTTAGCTGGAGTTTGCGCCTGGGGAAGTCATTCTAGATTACTTCTAAATTCATAAAAGAGCTTAAAAAAATAATTTTCGTGAGGTTTATTAAGACCAGGTGGCAATAATTTATTCTCAAAAAAACACTTCCCACCACTGAAGATAATTGGGTAGGGGAGTGGGAGTAATGATTGCCGGAGTTGGTGAAGGCTGCTTTAAGATAATCGCAACCTCATCCGGCTTTAGCAAGTTGAGCTTATTCCGTATGGTTTTCTCGATTTCATTCGGATCGCTTTTTTTTAAAAGCTGGGTTTTAAATTCTATATTTCTTTTCTTTTCTTTTTCATAATTTTTCTTAAAATCTTCATAAAATGCAACTTTTTTTCCATAATCCAGAAGATTCTTGGTTAAGGAGGAAAAAAAGAAAAAAAGAAGGAGAGCAAAGACGGCTTTTTTAACTAATTTCATATCTAAAGTATAACATTCTAGCAATTTTTAGCAGCCTCAATCGATTCGTTTAGCTCTTTTGTTATTTTTCTTAGAACTAAGATTGTTTCTCCATCATTTAGATTAGTTTTTTTTCAATGTCTTTGTTTTTGATTTGTGCTAAAATATATCGTAAGATTGATAGTTTTTCTTGGTTGCGATTTTTGAGAGCAAAGATTTGATCGTCTATGATTTTTTGCCTTACAATTTCTTGATTATATCACGCTTAGTGATTAGACCAACCTATGACTAAAAAAAATAGCAAAGACGTAATCGAAATTTTCAGCAATTTAAAAAAAGCCCTAGGAGCTAAACCACCGATTGAAAAGATGTATGACGAGATTCGTATGATGCGGTTTAAGATCAAACCCATCTCTGGCAATATATCCTTATTACAGTTTAAGAATCAACGATTAATCGAGACGTTGTGGAGTTTAGGAAAACTCGATGAAGTTTTTCAGAGAGAATATAGAAAGTTATCAGTAGATCAGAAAGAAGTGTTTTTCCGCCTTTTTGACAGTCTCTATCAACAGTTTCAAGATCAACTCAATAAAACAGACATCAATCCAGAAGTGAAGTCAAATCTACCACAAGTTCTTGAGATGGAGATTTTTAAGGAAATATCTACAAAGAAAAAAGTAAACTGACATATGAAGAAGTTTCCCGTCATTCTCGATATAGAAACAAAGTATAGCTTTCGTCAGTACGCTGATCCTAAAAAATTAGGAATAACAGTCGTTGGCTTATACGATTATCGCGATCAGAAGGCGAAAGTATTTGTAGAAAAAGAATTACCCAAACTCTATTCGTTCCTAGAAGCCAGTTCTTATATCATCGGTTTCAACGTAAGAAGTTTTGATTTACAAGTATTGCAGGGATATTATCCGGGTAGGATTCATCATTTTTCTATATTTGACATTCTGGATGATATTAGAATAAAGATCGGTAGAAGACTTTCTTTAAACGATCTCATATTTGCTACGCTAGGGAAAAAAAAGACAGGGCATGGATTGCTTGCGATAGAACTCTATAAAGAGGGAAAGTGGGAAGATCTAAAGAAATATTGCTTGGATGACGTAATGTTGACAAAAGAATTGTTCGAGTTTGGGGTAGAAAAAGGCGAGGTTATGTATCTTAACGAAAAAGGAAAAGTCTCAATAAAAGTTGATTGGAAAAAATATTTAAAAGATCCAGGAAAGAGCGAGTCACATTTAACTCTTCCATTTTAAGGAAGTATCATTCCTTCCATGTTCATTCTCTGTCCTTCTTTGAGTTTATCTTTTGTGCCGTCGGGCTTAACTATGGTTCCATCCATCATGACTTTCATTCCATTTGGTAGCATCGTATCCTCCCCCATCATCAGTAAAAAGCCATCTTTTTCCAGCATCATCCTTCCATCTTGCATCATCACCTCTTTTGACATTTGATCTTCAGTTATTAACTCCTCTTTAATCTGCATCAGCCCTTCAGATACCATTTTGTTGAGTTCTTGCGTTTTACGGTATAAGAAATATTCGCCAAAAGCCAGAAGTAAAAATGCAACTACAACTATTACTGTCAATAAAAATGTATGTTTACGAATATAACTGACGACGTCTTTTTCCATACAATCACCTCCTTTAATTTTTATCCTACAGATTTAAAAATAAGAAGTCAATTCCCCTTGACAAATTAGCACTTGATATGTTAAACTGCTAATATGGGGACGATGAGTAAGGCTGTGCAATTTATTATCTCTCCTTAAATTTTACTTAGAATGAATTTAATAAACATGATTGTTTCATTCTGTACATTCACTTCTGTTCCGTATTTCCAATTTTCAGCTGTTTCTATGAGATTTCTCCAATCATTAAACTCATTTTTTACCCAGGAAGCAGAAACTTTTTTAGAAGTAACCAAATCGTTTTTTATTGTATATAAGATACGGCAGAGATTTAAAACAATGTAAGCTTGGTGATGACTTTCTTCAAGCCAAGTTTGGTCGTTAATTTTTGGCTTCCACTCTTTATGCAAATCCCTGATGCAGGCTTTTTTAACATCTTCGATATTAATGGGTTCGACTAAATTTTTAAAATCAGGGCCCATAAACGTGATGCCGTGTTTATAAAGCAAATAATTATTTATCAACCACTCATTACCATACTGTGCTTTTGGATAGAATTTTCCTGAGCCGAAATATGGTCGAGGCTTTGTTGGCGGAAGAATATTTTTAAAAAAGTCGATTGGCGTATAAGAACTCTCATGACGTTTTGCCCATTTTGGATATTTTTTTCCTAAATCGACATGGAATTTTTTTAGCAATTTAATTTTGCCTTTTGCAAGAGGATATTTTACAACCACCAAGAGGTCTATATCACTTCTGTCCGGATTAAAATCTCCGTAAGTCAATGAACCAAAAAGATAAATCCCAATCACCTCATCTCCAAGAACTTTTCCTACGTTTTTGGAAAAATCAGCGATAAATCTGTTTACGATTTCATAATTAGTAAGCTTCATGAAGAAATTATATCAATAACGTTTATTAACATAACAATTGTATAAAATGAAATTAATGCGTAAATTTTTAATTATTGGGGTAATATTGATTGTCATCTTGATAGTTGCTATGAGAGTAGGCAGGTACAAAGACGAGCGCTCAAATCTAGGGCGAGAGAGTTCGCAAGGATTAAATGCAGAAAAATCACTGACACCTTGTCCAAATCCACTCATTCTCAATACTCCTGTCGACATCAACCTTGCCACCTCTATTCTTTATCCTGGACAGGTGCGCGGCGGCGATTACAAACCGCACGGAGGATTTCGTTTTGATTCGGCAAATAATAATGATATTGAAGTTAAAGCTCCCATGGACGCGTCACTGCAAAGTGCCAGCCGCTATATCGAGCAAGGCGAGGTACAGTATTTATTTGATTTTATGACCTCTTGCGGAGTGAGTTTCCGTTTTGACCATCTTTTAGATCTTTCTCCGAAGTTTGCCGAAGCGGTTGAAAAGTTGCCCCAAGCCAAAGTCGACGATTCGCGCACTTCCAATGTAAACCCGGAGGTGAAGGTAAAAAAAGGCGAGGTTATTGCAACTGCGGTCGGACTTCGAAATAACAAAAATGTTTTTGTCGATTTTGGTGTGTATGACAGGAAAGGCCTAAATGCGTTCAAAGATCCCAGACAAAGTGCGCTCTGCTGGTTTGACTTGCTTCCGCCAGAAGACGCAGCCAGAGTCAAAAGCCTCCCTCCCGCAGATTCAGTCAGCGGCTCCCAAAGCGACCTTTGTAAACTTTAAACGAAATTCCGAAGGTTTTAAATTTGGGATGCAATATTCCATTGTTTATCAAATATATCAATAATATGTTTTATTACCTCTTCATCTGTGATAGATGAAATCATCGCTGGTTTAATACCTAATCTATTTAAAGACGGCCCTAAATGCCATACCTCCTTGTTATCAAGAATAATGTATCGATCATGAAAGTAACTAGTTATTCTTACTTCGAATTGCACCCCACCCCATTGCTTTATAAATTTTTCTAGCACTATCCTAAAGCTGTTTGCGTTTGGTATCAATTTCATTGAAATTATTTTTACGTTGACTTTTGTATTAATATCAAGGAAAAAATCTAAAGAATTTGACTCGATATAGTTATCTATTAACTTCAAATCTGTTACTGCTTTTGAAACTATGTCAGAAATAGTTTTATATGCCGAGAATGTCTTATTATCATCAATAAAGAATTCTTTCTTGAATTGCTCTAACTCTTGACGAGAATCAAGAATTTCTTGACGAATAACGGCATCTAAAAATGATTTTAACATTACTAGCGAGGGAATAATTTGATTAAAGGAAACTTCCTCTCCTTTTGGTATAGCTAAAAACTCTAACTGATATTGAATATATCTTAAAAAAATAGGCGTAAGTAAGTCACGATACTTTCTGTAAGAATGAGAAAACCCAGTTAGTCGACTACCTTGATTTTTGTCTTTTAAAGCAGTTGAACATAAATTTCTGACGCCTTCTGCTATCCTGATTATTTTATCTAAATCGTCTTTATTCATAAAATTGTGTAACCTTACTTGATATCGTGATTGGAATTATATAAATATACTAATTTTACCATTTTTGAGGCTAAGAAGATTAAGAGATTACCAGTGAATAAGTTACGAAATGGTATAATTGATGTGTCACCAAAAGCATATTTACGACTTTCAATTGATTTTTCTGAATCACTATCACCATAATTTTTTATAAAATTTGTAGGCAAATTCCATTTATAAATCTCGTATTCACCGTTTATATCAACTACAACTGTATTTGATTTAACTTTAAAAACAATTTCGTTTCTTCCCTTTTCTTTTACTATCTCTTGAACTGCGAAATCTTCTTTTGGAAATTCATCAGCAGGAAATATCTGCCACTGTCCATCTACTCTTATATGAGGAGTAATTAATAATTTTTTTCTATACTCTCTCTTATTCTTTATTATCTTTACCTTTTGCTTGATACCAATTGACAGCATAAAATAATTGTTTAAATCTAAAGCTCGAAAAAGAAATCCTACATAATTATCTTCTGAATTTACTACCTCTGTTTGCAAGGCATCTGTTAGAACATTGTCAATTTTTTTCTTTATAATTACTGGTTCATAAGCTGGTTTTAAACCTTGAAAATCAAAATTAATTGTTGCTATAAAATTTCTGCAATATAAATGTTTTAACAATACTCCTTCCGAATTTGTTATTCTAAATCCTTTCGTGCCAAACTCATGAACTTTACCCATATAAGTTAAGTTATTCAAGTTTTCTCTTGTAATAAAAGTAACTTCTTTACTAAAAGGAGACCAAGAAGCCAGAGTTTGAATACAAAAATAAAACAAAGGTAAAATAACTGTAAGAATCCACAGGACATATACTCCAAAAAGTACTACCAAAATACTATCGGGCAGCCAGATATGGAGACCACTATCCCGTATTATAATTTTCTGAAGAAATTCAAAAAAATCTAGTTTAGGCAGATAGATTATTTTGTTGTAAAGAAAGTTTACCAAGAGTAAAGTAACAGTAATCGTAGTTATTATGATAAATACCTGAAATGTGAATTTTAGCTTTGAGTAGTTCCTAAATTTTAAAAACCCGATCAATTCATTCATTTTAGGACGTATTATACATCACTTCGCCTGACTGTACTCGAATAGGCGTAATCCCTGACAAATTTGTTTTGATTTTTTGAAGTCTAGAATACTGTCGTTTTTTGATGTTTTAAATAGAAGTTTTCTGTCGCAGATAATAGTAAACTACAGTACCTCTTTTTTCTTTTTTTATTAATCCTGTTTTGATAAGAGTTTTGCGAAGATTCCAAGAATGAGGAATATTTAACAACCGATTGAGTTCGGAAGGTCTTATTCTTGGACTTTTTAGATTATGGAAAGCATTTTTCCAACAAAACTTCTCTAAATTTCACAGGCTTCATATTAAGCAGGTTCAAATAACTCAACTGGGTTGCCAGATGGGTCTTCAAGTAAAATTTGTTTACCGCCTGGACCAATAACAATTTCATTTCGAAACTTAACTCCTGACTTTTTTAGTTTTTTTACCATACTTTCTAGGTAGTCTACTTCTATAACAAATCTATTCCAGCCTCTAGGAGTTGGTTGTCGACCATCAGGCATGGGACGAGCTGCTGAACTTTCTGGTCCACTAAGCCACAATTCAAGCTTATCACGTGAAACTTTCGCAAACGCAGTTCCCATCTTCTGATCGAGCTTGAATCCTAAATGTTTCGTGTAAAACGCAATAGATTCATCGACATCATTAACTAAATAACGAAAGGTAGTCATGTGTATATGCTATCAGACCAACATTTTTTTTATCACCATTGTACAATCGATTAATCGATTGTACATTTTAAATCTCTTTAAGCATTCCTATTTCGCGGTCGACAAACCCAAGCTTTTTGTACATATTGTGAGCGTTTTCATTGGGAGCAAAGACTAAAATCCATATACTGTCACAGCCTTTTTCCTTGAAGTATTTTTCCATCATCTGAAGCATTGTTTTGCCTATCCCTTTTCTTCTGTATTCATCTTCCAAATAAATATCTAAAACTTCACTCAACTTGTGCGGGCCTATTTCTAATTTGTTCTTCTCGGACTCCTCCCAAATTGCGCCAATTACAAATCCTATTACTTTTCCCTCATCTTCTGCCAACCAAATTTTTCCTTGATACTTTTCTACGTTCTCTAAGGTTTCTTTTAATGATATTTCGGTAAAACCCGGTAAATTTTTAACCCTGCGTATCGGGTCTAAAAACTTAGCATATACCTCAAGTTTGTTAGTTAGCTTTAACAATAAATCTCTATCTTTTTCATTGTATTCTCTAAAGGTTATTTTCATTCTGAAAGTATATCACGGTACTTAATGAAGGGGGCTTTGCATTTTTCATTTTTTCGCTGTTACATTCACCATCCAGTGAACGCCGAATTTATCGGTCAACATTCCAAACGTAATTTTTTATTTCTTTTTCGGATAGGAATAATTCACCATCCATTGGACTCCAAACTTATCCTTAAAACTGCCGTAGTAATCGCCCCACATTTGGTCGGCAATGGGCATCTCTATCTTACCTCCGGCGGAAAGAGCCTTGAAAATCCTAGTCGCTTCTTTTTTGCTTTTTGGGTGAATTGAAATATAGACATTATTGCCTTGTATAAGTTTTTGTCCGAGCGATTCAAGAGTATCGGTAGCCATCAATACGTTATCTTGGCCGATTGGCAAACCAATATGCATAATTTTGTTTTCATCCTTTTTTGGGATTTTGACGCCTTCCATCGGCATATCCTTAAAACGGACAACCGATGTGAACTTTCCGCCAAAAACAGATTTATAAAATTTGAACGCATCTTCTGTATTCCCAGCAAAGTTTAGATATGTGTTTAGTTTTGTCATAATTTTTGGTTTAATTTTTAATGGTTATTTACTTTTGTCCTCAAAACGATCCTGTTTTGACTTTTCCAGTGGGTTTATAATTGGCGATAATGACTCCTTTGGGTGAAATTTTACTCTCAACTAATTTGAAAGAGGCTGGAGTTGTGCCTTCGGCAAACAAGCGTTTACCCTTGCCAAGCGTGATGGGAAAAATTTTGAGCCAAATTTCATCTACCAAATCATGTTTCAAAAATGTTTGGATTAGATTGCCGCTGCCGTAAACTTGTAAATCAGGACCGCGTTGAAGTTTAAGCTTTTTTATTTTCTCAGCAATATTTCCCTTTAAAAACACAGAATATTTCCACTCATGCGATTTTAGTGTATTTGAGGCAACATACTTTGTTGCGGAGTTTATGCCGGGCCATTCCTTTTCATGCTGTGGCCAGTATGAGGCAAATATTTCAAATGTCTTTCTCCCCAAGAGCAGAGCAAATGGTCTGCTCATATGTTCAGCCATTATCTTGCCAAGAAAATCATCAAAGTAAGGAACAGTCCACCCACCATACTTGAAACCGCCTGATGTATCTTCCTTCGGTCCACCTGGCGCCTGCATCACTCCGTCAAGTGTAATAAAGGATAGAACAATAATTTTGCGCATATTAATTACCCCGGTACGCTTTCTTTAAATTGGAAATATTCAATTTTTTCATCGGTAAAAATGCCTGTGTTAATCGATCAATCTGATTACGTTTGCCTTTTCTCATCATTTCATCCATAACTTTCGGAACAATCTGCCAGGAGACTCCGTACTTATCTTTAAGCCAACCGCATTGTTCAGATTCGGGAACCGCGGAAAGTTTATTCCAGAAATAATCTATTTCTTTTTGTGTCTCACAGTTGACAATAAATGAAATGGCTTCGTTAAACGAGAATTTGTGTTCATACGCACTATCCATTGCACCAAA